>CAZEIY010000215.1:0-6503 GCA_964512375.1 uncultured Rickettsiales bacterium
AGGGCATCGTCTACGCGGTAGAGCAGTACTATCACGCGCCCGGCAAGCTCTCGACGATGGTAATTGAGATCGGTGCGAGGGCCCTTACCAAGCACGCCCTTAACGTGCACTGCGGCCACGATGACTTCAACGCTGCTCTTGATGTCGGCTGGATCATGCTGATGGCCAAAGACGCTCAACAGGCGGCTGATCAGGCAATCATCATGCGGAGGACCACCGAGCTGGCCCTGAATCCTGGCATGAACATTCAGGACGGCTTTCTGACCACCCATCTCGAGCGCACCTTTCTGGCACCCGAGGCTGAGCTGCTGCGTGAGTTCCTGGGTAATGAGGACGACATTGTCGAGTGCCCAACGCCAGCCCAGCGCGAGCTCTTCGGTCCAACGCGCAGGCGGGTGCCTGCAGGAGTCGACCTGAGAAACCCGACGGTCCTGGGCCCCGTACAGAACCAGGAGCACTACATGAACGGCGTCATCGCGCGCCGCAACAACTTCACCGAGCCCATCCTTGGCTTCCTCGAGGATAGTTTTCGTCTGTTCGCCGAGTTGACTGGTCGTGAGTATGGCCTTGTGAGCTGCCATCGCAGTGACGACGCGGACACCGTGTTCGTATCCCTGGGCTCGGCCGCCGAGAACATCGAGGCCGCCTGTGACTACCTGCGTGAGCGCGGCGAGTCGGTGGGCTCACTGCACATCAATGTGCTCCGGCCCTTCCCCGAGGCGGCAGTCATCGAGGCTCTGGCCGGCAAGAAGCGAATCGTGGTGATGGAGCGCACCAGCGAGCCCATGGCCGGCGACAATCCCCTGGGCCGGGACATCCGCACCGCCTTCAGTAAGGCCCTGGAGAACGCCCGCAGTGGCACCGATGCCGACGGTATCCCGGGGGTCCCGGCCGAGCAGATCCCCGAGTTCTTTACCGGCGAATACGGCCTCGGCTCCCGCGACTTCCGGCCCGAGGGGGTGCTCGGCGCCTACGAGTACGTCACGGGCAAGAGTGCGCGCCAGGACGGGGCGACAGCAGCCCAGGGCGTGCGGCACATCGTCATCGGCATCGACCACCCCTACGCGGTGGTCTCTGAGGACACCCCTTCGCTCTTGCCCGAGAAGGCCATCTCTGTGCGGCTGCACTCCATCGGCGGCTGGGGCATGGTCACCACCGGCAAGAACCTCGCGGCCATCCTCGGTGAGTTCGGCGACTACCTGAGCCAGCAGCTGGGTGAGCGCGACGAGGCCGGACGCCTCAAAGAGCTGGTTCACATCAGCGCCAATCCCAAGTACGGCTCCGAGAAGAAGGGGTCGCCCACTGCCTACTTCCTGGTCGTAGCGCCGGAGCGGGTGCGGGTAAACTGCGACCTCGCCCACGTCGATGTCGTGCTGTGCTGCGACCCTAAGGCTTTCACCCATATGGACCCGCTCTCCGGGCTGGCGCCGGGGGGAGCCTTTGTCTGGGAGTCCGACGAGAGCGTCGAGACCGCCTGGTCGCGTGTTCCGCGTGCAGCCCGCCAGGAGATCCTGGACAAGAAGATCCGGGTGTTCATCCTGCCCGGCTTCAAGATCGCTCGCGAGGCGACCAATCGTGTCGACCTGCAGTTGCGAATGCAGGGCAACTCCTTTCTCGGGGCATTCTTTGGCGTCTCGACCTTCCTCGCCGACAACGGCATCGGTCGCGAGCACTTCGATAAGGTGGTGCGCGGTCAGTACCAGAAGAAGTTCGGCCACCTCGGTGAGGCCGTCGTCGCATCTAACATGGAGGTGATGACCCAGGGCTTCTCACTGGTCCGGGAGATCCAGTACGGCGAAGTGGACGAGGCCGACCGATCCAGCATGCGCGGCGAGGCCTTCCTGCCGCTGGACATGCTCGGTTCCCGCAAGGCGATTCCCCGCCCAGACAGCCAGCCTGAACGCGCCCCCATGTTCAGGATGGAAACCTTCGATGGCGAGTACCGCTCCGGCCACGGCTACAACCAGCCGTCCTCGGCCCTGTCGTCGGTGGGCGTTATGGCTGCGGCGAGTGGTGCCACCGCCAGCAAGTACGTCGCCCGTCGCGAGACCCCGGTGTTCATCGCTGAGAACTGCACCCAGTGCATGGAGTGCATCGCCGCCTGTCCCGACACGGCGCTGCCCAACACCGCCCAGGACATCTCGACTGTCCTCGCGACGACGGCCCACAACTACGTGGAACGGCCTGCCGAACGGAAGCTGATCCTGGATGCCGTTCCTGAAATGGAACCCCGGATCAGAACGGCTATGAACGCGGCCGTTGCCGCCAAGGAGAAGGTGCCATTCGGCAACATCGTTAAGGAGGAGATCGAATCCATCGATGGCCTCTCTGACACGGCACGAGAGCAATTCCTGGAGGTCATGAAGCAGTTGCCGATGGCCTACAACAAGACCAACGCCATCTTCCGCTCGCCCGAGAAGAAAGCTCCCGGTACCGGGGGCCTGTTCTCAATCTTTGTGTCCGACCTGTGCAAGGGCTGCGCCGAGTGCGTGGCGGTGTGCGGCGACCACGAAGCCCTGGTCATGGCCCAGGAATCCGAAGAACTCAACGCTGAACACGAGACTGGCATCGCGTTCCTGGATCTGCTTCCAGACACGCCGCAGAAGTACCTGGGTCTGTACGACAACAGCAACCCGTACGATGCCCGGGCAGCGGTTCTGCGCAACCACCTCATGGTGCGCACCAACTACGACGCCCTCGTCTCCGGCGACGGCGCCTGCGCTGGCTGCGGCGAGAAGACCATCCTGCGCTCCCTGGTTACCCTGACCGAGGCCTACATGCGGCCCATCTATCACACCAGGGCCGACCGCCTGGTGGACAAGGCCGGACGGCTGGACAAGGAGGGCGCCGCTCGTCTGAAGGCCTTCGCTGCGAGAGATCGCGAGGGCTACGACATCTTCCACCGGACCATCGCTCACGTGCTCATGGGTCTGGGTGGCGAGGACGACGCCGACACTGCCGCGAGGATTGAGGCGAACGGCCCGATCAGTGATGAGGAGGCGGTCGCCGCATTGACCGCAGTACTGCGCCAGGACGCGTTCAACCACAAGGGCTGGCAGGCCCAGGATGGACGCCTGGCCAATGGCATGAGCGTGATGGCCATGGGGGCCCACACCGGCTGCAATACGGTGTATGGCTCGACCCCGCCCAACAATCCGCACCCCTATCCGTGGATGAACTCGCTGTTCCAGGATGGAGTGACTGTTACCTGGATGTTCGGTGAGAGCTTTATTGTTGATCATGCTCGCCGGTCGGTCGTTCCCGAGCGCCTCGCCGATGCCCTGCTGTCCGACGGCAGCACGCTGATGGATGAGGACAACTACTTTGGTCTCACCCGCATGACCGACACGCTCATGACCGACCAGGAGATCACCGAGCTGCCCAGGGCCTGGGCCGTTGGCGGCGACGGGGGCATGGGCGACATCGGCTTTCAGAACGTCAGCAAGGTGGTGCTGCAGAACCGTCCCAACGTGGGAATACTCATGCTGGACACACAGGTCTATTCCAACACCGGCGGCCAGAACTCGGACTCATCGCCCATGGCCGGTGGCTTCGACATGAACCAGTTCGGTCGTGCCAGCCAGGGCAAGATGGTCGAGAAGAAGGGGCTGGCGGAGATCTTCACTTCCGGTCACGGCTCGCCGCTGGTGGCTCAGGTGTCTATGGCCAATCCGCCCAAGCTGTACCGGGCCATCCTTGACGGCCTCGCCTACCGTGGCACTGCCTTCTACCAGTGCTTCACCACCTGCCAGCCCGAGCACGGCGTCGGCGATGACCAGAGCAACTTCCAGGCGCGCCTCGCCCGCGACTCACGCGGTCTACCGGAGTTCGTCTTCGATCCAAAGCAGGGCGAGACCTACGCCGAGTGCTTTGATCTCAAGGGAAACCCGGCAGTGGCCAAGGACTGGTGGGAAGCCCGTCACAAGGCATCAGGACTCCGCTACCACTACACGATCGCCCACTGGGCAGTGACCGAGGCCCGCTTCCGAAAGCACCTCAAGCGGGCAAAGGAAGACCAGATTGGCGAACTCCTGCACCTTGACGACATGCTGGTGCGTCTGACGATGAATGACATCGTCTACCGCCGCCACCTGGTGGAGGGCCACCGCGCCTTCGTTCCCAACTTCGGTGTCTACATCGAGGTACCCCAGGACGACGGCACCATTCAGTATCGCACCCTGTCTCGCCAGCTGGTCCTGTACTGCGTCGAGCGGCGTAAGGCATGGCGGCTGCTACAGAGTCGTGCGGGTGTGGTCAACAAGGACTATGTGGCGCAGAAGGCTCTGCTGGCGGCCGTGGATTCTGGTGAGGTTGCGCTGGACGACTTCTTCGCCCGCAGCTTCGAGCTGCTAAAGGAGCGGCAGGCGGCGGTCTGAGTTGCACTCTCGACCACTGCTGGCTACCAGCCTGTCTCGTCTTGTGGATGCTTCGACCTGCGCCTCGGACCCTATACTGCAGCGAGTGAACCGTGAGCTTTGACCCCAACTATCCCTCGGCAGAGCACCTTCGTGACCGCGCCCGGAAGCGGATGCCTGCCTTTGCATTTGAGTACCTGGATGGCGGCTGCTTCTCTGAGGTCAATCTGGCCCGCAACACGGCCGAGATCCGAGAGGTGCAGCTGCGTCCCTACTACCTACGGGATTACGGTGGTTGTTCACTGCAGACTGAACTGTTTGGCAAGATCTATGACGTGCCCTTTGGCGTCGCACCGGTCGGCCTGCAGGGGCTGATGTGGCCGGGCTCGTGTGAGATCCTTGCTCGGGCAGCTTTTGCCCACAACATCCCCTTTGTGTTGAGCACGGTCAGCACCGCCAGCATTGAGACAGTGGCTGAGTTGACCGAGGGCAGCGCCTGGTTCCAGCTCTATCACCCCGCACGAGATGAGCTGCGCGACCAGCTGCTGGATCGAGCAGCAGCAGCGGGAATTGAAGTGCTGGTCGTGCTGGCGGACACACCGAGCTTCTCGTATCGACCGAAGGAAATCCGTAACGGACTCTCGATTCCTCCCAGGATGTCCCTGCGAAACCTGTGGCAGATGCTCAGCCACCCGAGCTGGTCACTGGGTCAACTGGGTTGCGGAATGCCATCCTTTGCAACCATGCAGCCCTACCTTCCCAAGGGCATGGACCTGCGGCACCTGGGTGAGTTCATGGGAGAGACCTTCGAGGGGCGCCTGAGCACCAGGAAGCTATCGGAGCTCCGCGCGCGGTGGAAGGGCAAGCTGGTGGTGAAGGGCATCGTGTGCGAAGAGGATGCCCAGACTGCCCTTGAGCTCGGCGCCGACGGTTTTATCGTGTCGAATCACGGCGGAAGGCAGCTCGACGCCGGTCAGTCCACCATCAAGCCGCTGACCCTCCTTGCGCAACGCTTTGGCGACAAGACCACCGTGATGATGGATAGCGGCATTCGCTCGGGCCCCGACATCGCCTGCGCTCTGGCCAGCGGCGCGAAGTTTGCGTTCCTCGGCCGCTCGTTCATGTACGGCGTAGCAGCGCTGGGCGGCTCTGGCGGCGAACACGTCGCGGTCATGCTCAAGCAGCAACTGCGGCAGGTAATGGAACAACTCGGCTGTGCACGGGTAGAGGACCTGCCCGCGCACCTGGTGGACTAGGGTGCCGGAGTCCTCCTCTCGGAACCTTCGAACCTTGTGTCGATGTCGAGGTTGACGCGAACTCCCTTCGCCTTGACCCGTCCCAGGAAGCGGATAGTCGTCGCCAGTTGGAGCTCCATGTAGGGGAGGTCCCCGCGAAGGGGCAGCAGTGCTGAACCCTCCAGGGCCATGCGAGCCTCGGTGAACTCACCGTCTTTGATGGTAGCTGGCACGAGCAACGTCGAAAATGCGAGGCGGCCATAGGGCTCTCCATCTCGAACGACCATCTCCTCGAAGACAACCCGAGCGTACGATTGGGTCATGTCCATGGTGAAGCGTCCGGATCCGAACCAGTTCTGAATTGCCAGCAGGTCCATGGGCCAGGCATCTCCGACAGCCACCACTCCGCTGGGAATCAGGAATTCCAGAGGGTCCCTATCGGTTGGGTCCCGGTCACGAAAGTGCCGGTCGAAGAACTGGCGCTTCGACTTCTTGAGCCGCCGACCGCTGGCCGTCTTGAATTCCCGCTTGGAGCCGATTCCGATACCACGCACATCGAAGCCGGTGACTGGCAATTGCTCAGTCTCATCGCCTTCGGTGGACTGAGCGCGCTGACAGCGAACACCGAGATCTGACACGGCGCCGCCTTTTACGGCTGCTACCTGAGCCACGCAGGAGAAACTCATCTGGCGGTCCAACGTGCGGTTACGGAGCTTGATGCCTCCCAGCTTGACGATCCGGTGACCCTCGATGACCCACGATTCATCCTGTAGCCAGGACCACCCTGGCCGTGCGTCTTCGCGGGGCTGAAACTCGATGTTCTGCGCCTGCGCGAGGTGCGGCATCGCGACCATCGCAAAGACAAACAAGAGCGCTGAAAGGAGGTGAGGCACAGTGGTTCAGATATTGTCCC
>CAZEIY010000215.1:6513-7229 GCA_964512375.1 uncultured Rickettsiales bacterium
TGAGGTTGATTAGGGAGCGATCGAGAAGCGCTGACAGAGTCTCTGCGGGATCGCGAAGTGCTGGCCGTAGCTGACTGGTGCAGCGTGATTGGGAAAGTCTCGAATCACCGACATGGTGCCGAAACTGCCCGTGCCCAGACCTGTCATCAGCACAGTGTGGCTGGGCCCTGCCCACGGGCACAGGTAGTTGTAGCCGAAGATAATGTCCTGGTTACCGTCAAAGTCGAAGTCGAATGACCGCGCAGACGTCGTGAACCCGACCCCCTCTGATGTACTGATCGGTGGGACTGGGGCGGGCACTAGCGAAGCACACTGATTGCTGTTGTGGTCGTTGACATCGAAGGACTCGAACGCGCTGGCCGTGTCGAAGTCGAAGCCGCTGCCTGGCGAATAGCGTCCGGGGTAGAACCAGGCGCTGCCCGCGTCTCCATCATCATCGAGGCCGATGACCACATCGCCGAGGCCATCGTTGTCGAAGTCGTTGAAGACGATGGAATTGACCGGGCTCTGCGGCCGCCCGTTGTTGTGTTGGAACATCGCGTCCTCCGCCAGGTCGAAGCTGCCATCGCCGTTGCCGTGCACAACGGTCAGAGCGATGACGCTGTTCCCGCCACTACGATGCTTGACGATGGCGAGATCGCGATTGCCGTCTCCGTCGACGTCTACAGCATCTTTGGACATCCTCCAGACCCAACTGTTTACAACCCAACTGCTCA
>CAZEIY010000216.1:0-7206 GCA_964512375.1 uncultured Rickettsiales bacterium
CAACTCCTGCTCCATGATTGATGAGCAGCAAAAGTTAGCCGCCAACTTCGACAATTTCATCAGTCAGTTCCTCGATGCAGAGGTCGACTACCAGATTGGCGTTGTCACCACCGACATGAGCGATCCTGAGCACCAGGGCCGCCTGGTCGGTGATACCAAGATCATTACCTCAAGTATGGGGGTCGATGTGGCTCGCCAGACCTTCTCCGAGAACGTCAAGGTGTGTGCCATGGGTTCGGGCTTCGAGCGTGGGCTTGCGGCTGCCGAGGCGGCGCTGGCTCCAGCTATGCTTGAGGATCACAATGCTGGGTTTCTGCGCGACGATGCGGCTCTGAGTATCGTGTTCGTCTCAGATGAGGACGATTTGAGTGCGCGCCCGGTCAGCCAATATCTACGTTTTTTCAAGGGCATCAAGGGCGACCCCGGCTATCGGGATGATGCGCTAGTCAACCTCTCCGCAGTGGTCGGTGATTTTCCCGACGGCTGTGAGCAGCCTTCGCCGGTTCGGCCCAACTGCTCCGATGGTCTCGATGATGATGGCGATGGTCTGGTCGACTGTGACGATCCGGACTGCCTCTCTGCCTGGGACTGCAGCATCGTCGGCAACCGGGAGTTGGATTGTACGGACGGCGTGGACAACGATGCCGACGGAGTAGCCGATTGCGAGGATGCTGATTGTGGCGTTCAGGGCAGCTGTCGTGAATCGGACTGCGGCAATGGACTGGATGATGACGGCGACGGGGACAGCGATTGCGTAGACCTGGATTGCTTGATCGATCAGCCAGCTTTGTGCGGTGAACTCAGCTGCAGCGACGAAGACTACGCCCACGTGGGCAACACATTCCCCAACTTCCTGTTGGACTGTGCAGATCCATCTTGCTTCACCAACCCTGACTTCGAACAGGCTTGCATCGGCTCCCGGTCACTCATCGACTACAAGGATCGGTGCGAGTTGACCGTGGTGATGGACCCGGTCTCGGGGGCCTTGTCCGAGAGCGACGGACCCGACATCGATGACGCCTCGGTGCTGGATGCCGAGCTTGCTGGCTGCGCCGATCCGGACTGCGCGAGCTTCTATCTGTGCGCGCCCAACCTTGCCGTCGAGGAGTTCGCTCAGTGTGGCGACTGTCTGGACAACGACGGGGATGGTTTCGAGGACTGTGAAGACCGTGACTGCCTGGATTCGGCCTACTGCGACAACCCCTATCCTATCGATCCGGGCAATCGCTACATCGACGTGGCGGTGCGCAGCGGAGGTATCGTTACCTCGATCTGTGCGGAAGAGTTCTCGGGTCTGGTCCGTGAGTTGGGTCTGAACATTTCGGGGCTCCGCTCCATCTTCTACCTCTCCGCCTGGCCGGTCACCGATACCCTTGAGGTGTATCTCAACGAAGTGAGCCCAGAGGCGCTGCAGACCGAGGGCTGGTACTACGAGCCGGAGGCGAACCGCATCCTGTTTGACGAGGGCTTCGTGCCGCCTTCAGGAACGACGGTCCTTCTGCTCTACACGCGGGCCAGCCAGGTTCCGAGTACACCCCCAACTCCTGACGATGGGACTGGTGAAGGGGAGGGCACTGAGTGATTACGCCGGCACGTCTGCTTCACCTCGCGTCCCTCTTGTCTCTGCTTGTGCTGCTCGCCGGCTGCCAGGCTAAGGAATGCGAGTCCTCGGCCAACTGCCAGGACGGTACGGTCTGCACCGAGTCGGGGATCTGCGTCGAGGTGTCATGCAACTCTTCGGTCGAGTGTCCCATCGAGACCTGGTGCAACAGTGACACCGGCGCCTGCGAGACGGGCTGTCTCGGTGATCGTGACTGCTTGCCAACCAACGAATGCGATGAGGGGGCTCGTCAGTGTGTTCAGCCTGGTTGCCGGACCACACAACTGGACTGTGACCTCGGTCAGTTCTGTAACGCGCTGTCTGGTCAGTGCTACGACGCAGGTGGCTATTACTGTCAGCAGTGTGAGAGCAAGTTCGACTGCAACGGCGGTGTCGATGGACCCAACTGGTGCCTGCGCATGGGGGGGAGCAGCCAGACGTACTGCGGTGTGGACTGCTCGGCGGGGCAGCAGTGCCCGCGCGGCTACTCCTGTGGCCGCGTCCGTACCGTGGGTGATGTCACCGTGGCCTACCAGTGCGTAGCGCCGTGCTGGGAGTACTAGTTGAGTCTGTTTCAAAGCTCTCTTCGCCTTCTGGCGTCCCTCCTGTTGTTCACTCTCGTGCCAGCGTGCGTGCCGTCCGACGATGACGACGACTCAACCCCTGAGCCGGTTTGCGATAACGACACGCTTCCTGATGTTCAGGTGCAGGCTGTCGAGGATGCGCAGCCTGTAGGGTTCGAGGTGCAGGTCGTCGCGCAGGTCTCTGACCCGGATGGGATCAGTACGGTCAGCTTGTATTACCGAACCGAGGGTGCGGCAGGCTTCTCGTTTACGTTCATGAGCAACGAGGGGACGGGAGCTGAGGACATCTATGTCGGGAACATCCCAGCGAGCATTGTTCAGGACCCGGGGGTCGATTTCTATGTGCGTGCGACCGACCGGATCGTGCCCTGTACCGGCGAGGCGTTCTCTCCTGCCTCGGCGCCTGACGAGTGGTACAGCTTCACGACTCGTCTCGATGTCGAGCTGCTGCCGTTCTATTCGGACTTTGAGTTCGAAGGGAGCGCTTGCATAGATAGCAACATTGAGAATCTCGGCTGGGCAGTGGCCTTCGAGAGCTTCCCCCAGGGTATCCACAATTGGCGTTCTGACGATCGAAACCCCCTCTCGGGTTCTTGTTCCGCATCTCACTCCGAGGGTATCCCCGGAGGGTTCTGGGAGTGTCCGCCACCAGATGGCGAGGGCACGATCATTCGCAAGAACTGGCTGATCAGCCCGCCTCTGGACTTCAGCGGCAAGGAACTGATTGCGGCGCGTTGGTTCGAGCGGCACCTCGACTCGGGAATTTGCGGGGAAGCTCATCAACTGTATGTGTCCACAACCTTCCCCGATCCCGACCTCGGCGAGTACACGTTGATTGCCGACCTTCCGATCTCTGGGAGCGCCTGGGAGAGTTCTGCCTGGCACGATCTGAGCGCCTATGCGGGCAATGAGAAGGTCTATGTTGCCCTCTACTACGAAGGTGGCTCCGCGGGTCGCTGGCAGGTGGACGACTTCTACGTCGGTGAACCGCTCGCAGACATTGCCCTGGACAGCGCCAGTGAATTGCCGTCGGGCACTGCGCCGGGCAGCAGCGCCGTCGAGTTGACGGTGTCCGTTGTCAACATCTCCACTGCGTACAGCGCCCCCGAGCTGAGCGCGACGCTGACTACTTCCGATCCGGACCTTACCGTTGTCTCTGCTGAGGCCACGTATGGCGCTATGGCTCCGGCCGCCACTGCGTCCGGCAGTGTTCCCTTTGTCTTCGATGTGGGCTCCGGGCATGCGGACAACAGCTACCTTGATTTTGCCGTGCAGCTCGAGGACGGCGCTGGCCACTATTGGACGGTCCCTGTACGCCTACTCATGGGTGTCGAGAGCACCGCTCGAGTCACCTACACGGCGAGCGCAGATCTTGATCTTGAGCTGGGCCATGGCCCGCCGGTGGCCCCGGACTATTCCGTGTCCGTTGATGTTGCAGATCTGGCGGACTCCACCGGCCAGCTTCCCTGGGAATTGAATATCACCGAGCAGGCGAACCTCTTGCCGCCTGGCGCTGGTTCGCGCCGATGGTTCCTGCGGGCGACGAACGAGGGCTCTACAGCGGTCACTGTCGATGGCTTCGAGCTGACTGTCGGCGGGGTCGCGTACTCTGCAGACGATCTGCCCCTCTCGGTGGATGGGGGCGCAGAGGTTCTCATTCTGCTTCCTCAGCCTCCGGTGCTGGTGGTGGACAGCTTTACGAGCACTCCTGAACCTGCCGCTCCGGGGGCGAGCGTCAGTCTCGATGCGGTCCAACTGCGCAACGATGGTGCAGCCACAGCGGGAGCCCTTACCTGCGTTTTAGGAAGTTCGGATCCCGATGTCGCTTCGGTGTCGTCGACTCCGGTCACTTTCGGGAGCGCCGTGATTCCTGCGGGCGGCACCGCCAGCGCCGATAGCAGCTTCTCTCTGGATATCGCGGCCACGCACATCGACAACAGCCCGGTAGATCTCATCCTGCTGTGTAGTGATGGGGCTGACACGCTGCCGTTGAGCTTCACCCTGGACGTGCCCTATGCCTTCCCTGTGCTCGATTCGACGCGGGTCGATGATGACTCCAGCAATGGTGACAATGATGGCCTTGCCGAGCCCGGTGAGATCGTCGAGGTCTATCTGACAGCTCGCAACGATGGCGCTTTTGCCACTTCAGGACCGCTGACAGCTACGGTCGCGGCCTCAGCTTCCAGTACTGCACAGTTCACCTTGTCGGCATCAGTCCCACTTGAGTTCGGCGCTTCTGCTTTAGAGCCTGGTGCCAGCATCGAGTCGAGCAATGCCTTTCAGATCGCGGTCGACTCTGGCGCGATCATGGGTGATGCGATGATCCTCGAGGTTACCTGGGCCGCTGGGGCTGACAGCTGGACAGAGGAGCTCCTTCTCGATGTGACGGCCCTGCCGTGGTTGCCCTGCCCCGAGACGGATGATGCCGAGGGCGATGTTCAGGGGGGCGGCGAGTTCGATATTCGTTCGTGCTCGTATCGCAGCGATGGTGTCATGCTTGAGGTGCAGGTCGAGTCCTGGGTGCCCTACACCGCCTCGACCCTCTTCCTCGATGTGTTTTTCTACGAGGTGCCCGGTATCTATTCGGTCGAAACGGTGGGTGGCAACGCCGACTTTGAGGATGGCTGCGTCTTTGGTGATGATCTGGTCGAGTCGGTACCCATCGCCGTTGATCTGACAAGGAGTCCGACCGCTACTGTGCGGGTCGCTATCGCCGACATGAACATTCTGGATAACAACACGCAGGTGGCCTTCGGCGCAGGTTCCTGCCCAGACATCTACTTCTGCGATACCTATCCCGCTGCTGCCCTGAGCTTCAATATCGAACAGGGAAGCTACAACTGCGATGGCTCGGACTTCATTCCCATCAACTGGTAAGTCGCCGTCTATCCACGCCTCTGAGTGAAGCTCCCTCCTGCCGGGCTCTACTGCACCCCTCGCAACAACGATTTCGCGCTTGGGCTTCGTTCCGATAGAATGTAAATGCAGACGCCCCTCGCGCTGGGGGCTGGTTGATGTGGTTGCAGCGCGGATGCGGAGGCTCCTTATGTCCACCAGGGAATTGGTTCCCCACACCCACTCCTCCAGCGAGGAGCCGTCGGGCAACAGGAAGGCGAAGGACATGACCGCAAAGACAATGCTCGCCGATGGCTACCACATGTCGCTCTCGGTCAGTTCTCAACTCTGGTCGGACCTGCTGGGAGAGGCCTTGCCCATTCAGGCAGGTAGTGGCGAGTTCGATCTCATCGAGCAGAGCCGCAAGCTTCTTCACGCTGCCGAAGACCAGGTCAAGGGCCTGCTGGAAGGTGCCTCCGATCGCATGGATGATGCGCCCGTCTTTGGTAACCCCACAGTCAAGAACGTCGGAAGCCGAGTGCGAAGCCTGGCTCGACGAGGACGACGCAGCACCAGTCGCCGCCTCCGTGAGGGCTTCAAGGTGCGCGGTCGTTGGCATGCTCACGTGTCTCGGGAGGGTAGTCGGTTCTCCTATCACCAGGGCGGAGTGACCCTGGATGCCCGAGCTGTCGTCGAACTTCAGGGTACTGCTCTGCTCTTTGGAGATCAGTTCGAGATCCCCTTTTCCATCAGTCGTCACCTGGATGGCACCGCGTCGGTGAATGAGGTGACCTTCAATCGAGACGTTAAGCGTCTTGAGGGACGACTTGGAGAGGTGTCGCTGAGCCTGGGAGACTCCCTCCCTCTGCGTGTTCTCAAGGTGCTGGGGGATCGGCTCCTCGAGCAGCAGGTACAGAAGCTCAACCCACTGCCTCTTATTCCAGGCTCGAGCCTCGAGCAGATGCTGAGCCCGGGGCAGGGGCCCCTGCGCTTCACCGCCGGAATCGATGATCTGCACCTGGGCATCAACGAAAATGACCTCACCCTCTCGGTTCGCTTTGCGTTCAAGGGAGATGGCGTAGCTGCTTGATACTTCCTTGTCTGCGATGACTGCCGGCGCACTGCGCGGCCACGTCCTCAGCCCACTTCCTGGCGGCGGTTTCGATGCCCGCCGCGACGGTCATCTGGCCTGGAACGAGCGGGGAGTCCTCATCGAATGTTCCGAGCCGTTACCTGAGGCAGCTTCCAGGGACGGGAGCGATCGGCTCTTGATTCCGGGTCTTGTGGACAGCCACATCCACCTGCCCCAGGTGCGCGTTCGCGGCCGCTTCCAGGAAGCGCTGTTGCCCTGGCTGCGCAACCACATCTGGCCCGAAGAAGAGCGCTTTGCCGAGCGTTCCTACCGGGAAGGAGTCACGAGCGAGTTTCGTCGTGGACTTCTGGCGGCGGGCACCACCGCTGCCATGGTCTACGGCTCTCCTGAGGCTGATTCTGCGCATGCTGTGCTCCGCGACCTCGCGCCACTGTGTATTCGCGGCGGCGATGTGTTGATGGATCGGAACGGTCCTCCCGCCCTCTTGCGGGATGGAGCACAGGCGCTGAGTGACTGTGCCAGCCATCTCGAGGAGTATGGGGCCCGGTATGTGCTGACGCCTCGCTTTGCTCCCACCTGCGGAGAGGAACTTCTCGCTGGCTGTGGCAGGTTGCTTGCCACCCACGACGCCTACCTGCAGACCCACCTTGCCGAGAACCTTGATGAGATTGAGTGGGTCGCCTCTCTCTTTGATGGTATCCGCTCCTACACAGCCGTCTACGAGAGCTTCGGCCTGCTTGGGCCACGCTCGATCTTCGGACACTGCATCCATCTTGATGAGGCTGATCTGGTCGCGTTGGTCCGTTCGGGGTCGTGGGTAGCCCACTGTCCCACCTCGAATGTGGCTCTTGGCAGCGGCCGCATGCCAGTCGAGCGTTTTGTGTCTGCCGGACTGCGCTACGCGCTGGCCACGGATGTCGGAGCTGGTCCGGATCTGTCCATGTTGGATGTGATGCGTTCTTTCCTGGAGGTGCATCGCGGCTTCATCGACCTGAGTCCGATGGATGCCTTGCGTGCGGCGAGCCTCTCGGGTGCCGAGGCGATTGGCGAGGGAACACGGCGCGGCGCCCTATGTGTCGGCCGTCAAGCTGATG
>CAZEIY010000217.1:0-7160 GCA_964512375.1 uncultured Rickettsiales bacterium
CAGCGCATGACCGCCGCTATCGCCGAGATCTCGACGGCGCGCGGCCATGATCCCAGAGATCACGCCCTGGTTGCTTTCGGCGGAGCCGCTGGGCAGCACGCCTGCGCTGTCGCTCAGCAGTTGGGAATCACGCACATCGTTGTCCATCCGATGGCAGGAGTCTTGTCGGCTCATGGCATCTCCAGGGCAACTCTGCAGGCCAGCCGCGCCCTGCCGGTGATGCAGATGTGGAAGAGCGATACGGCTCGTCGTTTTGCGTCGCAGATCGCGGAGCTTACTGCTAGCGCCCGCGCCGAACTGGTCGGCGCTGGGGCTGAGGATGGCCTCCTCGCTCAGCGTCTGAGCTGGTCGTTGCGCTACCGCGGTTCAGACACGGAGCTGCTCTGTCGTGATGAAGATGACTTTGAAGACCAGCACAAGCGTCTGTTTGGAGTCCTGCGTGAAGATCAGCCCATCGAGGCCGTGTGGCTTCGTGTTGATCTGTGGGAGGAGCGCGTCGTGGAATCAAGGCTCGCCGCGTCTACAGCCGGTAGACGGCTGGGCAGAGACGATTCGCTCGATGTCAGGCCGATAGGCTTTGTAGACTCCGAGGGTGGGCTCCGCCAGCTGGAGACGTCCCTCTTTGACCGTGGTCAACTCACGGAGGGGGATTCCCTGCTGGGTCCCGCTCTCGTCTCGTCAGTGACCACTACTCTGCTTGTCGATCCGGGTTGGTCACTGCGTGTTGGTGCCGCGGGTGTTCTTCATCTTCGAGCCGAGTCACTCGAAGGTGGGGTCGTAGAGAGAGGTCAGCGAAGACTTCTGGACGCGCAAGATCCTGTCCGTCTGGAGCTCGCGCATCGGCGCTTCCAGTCCATTGTCACGCGGATGGGGGAGTTGCTGCGCAGAGTGGCCTGGTCGACAAACATCAAGGAACGCCTTGATTTCTCGTGCGCGCTGTTCGACGCCACCGGGGCGCTGATATCGAACGCCCCTCACATCCCGGTTCATCTCGGGGCGATGGGCGCAACAGTCCGACACCTGATCGAGCGGGACGATCTGCGCCTTCAAGCGCACCAGTCGTGGGCGGTCAATGACCCGGCTGCGGGCGGGTCACACCTTCCCGACATCACCGTTATCACGCCTCTCTTCTTCAACTCCAGTAGGCCCCAGGCCTTCGTAGCATGCCGAGCTCATCACGCTGATGTCGGCGGAACCACTCCGGGGTCGATGCCGCCGTTCTCTCGTTCGTTAGCGGAAGAGGGGGTGCTCTTGGATGGCGTGTTGCTTGTGGATCAGAGCGGTTGGCGCCAGGACCACATCCTCGAGATCCTGGTCGGAGGCCCATATCCTGCGCGCCGTCCACACGACTGTATTGCGGATCTGCAGGCCCAGGTGGCCGCCAACGATCTCGGTGTTGAGCTCCTCGAGGGCTGGGTCGCGCGGGCAGGGCTGGACGCGCTTCTCGAGGACATGCGCGCCCTTCAGGATAATGCTGCTGCGGCCGTGCAGTCCTGGCTTCAGCAACTGGGCCTGGGTGACCAGCGCTTCAAAGGAAGCCTCGACGACGGCAGCCCCATCTGTGTCGCTTTGTCGGTGATCGACGAGCCGACCACCGATCACTTACGTCTACGGGTGGACTTTGCGGGAACGGGTCCCGCCCTTGAGGGGAACTTGAACGCACCCGCAGCGGTGGTCAGAGCGGCTGTTTTGTATGTGATTCGTGTGTTGATCGGCAGGGACATACCCCTTGGCGATGGCTGCTTGCGTGATGTGGACATCTGCGTTCCGAAAGGGTCGCTTCTCGACCCTCCGCGGGATGCAGCGGTGGTTGGCGGGAATGTCGAGACCTCACAACGAGTTGTTGATGTGCTTCTCGCTGCTCTGGGTGTGTGTGCGGCATCACAGGGAACGATGAACAACCTGTGCTTCGGTGCTGCTGATCTGGCCTACTACGAGACGATTTGCGGTGGCAGTGGAGCCGGACCCGGGCAGGCTGGTGATGATGCTGTGCATTCTCACATGACCAATACGCGCATCACCGATGTCGAGGTGCTCGAGCAGAACTTTCCAGTGGTCTTGCGTGAGTTCTCGGTGCGCCGTGGCTCGGGCGGGGCGGGGCGGTGGGGCGGGGGCAGAGGAGTGAGGCGGGTCTTTCAGTTCGGCTCACGACTACAAGTGTCCTTGCTGGCGCAGCGTCGATCCACGGTGCCCTTTGGGCTCGCGGGAGGCGGGCCAGGAACGAGTGGTGTCTCGCTGCTGCGGAGGGCTGGATCACGGGAAGAAGAGATGCTCAGTGGCTCATTCGAGGAGACCTTAGAGGACGGCGATGTTCTCGCGATCGAGACTCCCGGTGCGGGAGGGTACGGCAGCGCCTGAGCCAGGCAGGTTGCTACTCCCAGAGAAGGAGGAAGGCGAGCCCCGTGAGCAGCAGCGAGATGCCGCCCATGGCAATTCCCAGCGCGAGCATCGCTACAAGACGTTCTTGCATGTGCCGTCTCTTTCGTCTCGCCACGCGCCTAGGTCGCTTGCGCGGTGCGCTGAGACCTGAGGGTTCTGTCAGTTCAGGGTCCTCTGACCTTTCGGTTTCTTCCGTCTTGGGGCTCTCGTCCTGGTGTTCGGTCTCGTCCGTCGGCTCGGAGTGCTCTGCCAGGGATTCGGTCTCTTCGATGGGAACAGGGTCGCCGACCTGGGTGACTTCGTCCTCTTCGTCGAAGCCGGTTGCTTCGGGAGCGGGGGACGAGAGCGCGTCGGAAAGCTTGTCCTTCCCAGCGGGTGGGGCGGGCTCTGGTTCGCCTGTCTCGGTTCCGGGTGCAGTGACCTGGCTCTCGGCGAGTTCTTGCTGGGTCGGTGATCCGTGGTCATCGTCCTGACTGCCCATATCCGCGAAGAGCTCACTCTCAGTGCCCTGGGGGAGTGAGTGGACCTCGCTGCCCGATGGGAGCACCTCCCTTCGGACTTCCGGCATGAGACGTGTAGCGACGACGATTGGCATCGGGGTAGTAGCTGCGAGGTCCTCCTGGCTCTCTGCGTCCTTGATCGAGCCGTCCCAGAGCGAATCCTCGGCGTCTTCTTCGCCCTCAGCAGTCGCGGGCTTCTTGTGGTCACCAGGGACCGTTTCGGCGTGTCGGGCGGTCTTCTCCGACTCGACTTCAGCAGCCTTTCCCTTGCGTGGGGCGATCTCTTCGAACAGGGCGGTATGTTCACGAACGAAGGCCTTGAAGCTTTCCCTGGACGGGTACTGCTCACGGACAGTTCGTAGCAAGGTGGCTACCTGGGCCGCGCTGTCGTATCGGTTCTCGGGATGTCGTTGGAGAAGCTTCTCCAGAATGGGTACGAGATTAGGGCAGCGTTCTTCGACCTGCTCAGCCTCCTCGCGAGGGTTTCTACGGGCTACCTGTTGGGCGATCTTGCCCAGGTTGCGACCTTGAAAGAGCCGTTCGCCACGAATCGCTTCGTAGAGAATGGCGCCGACTGCAAAGAGGTCGCCAGCGGGCTTGAACTCTCGGGTGCCACCCCATACCTCAGGTGCGATGTACCCGGGAGTTCCCTTGACTACCCCGCGAGTCGTAGCGCCGATGTTGACGTGGGACTTCACCAGCCCCCAGTCGGTGATCTTTAGGACGCCGATTCGGTCGACCAGCACGTTGCTCGGCTTGAGGTCACGGTGGATGATGTGCATCGGCTGCCCATCTGTGTCGTTTGCGTTGTGGGCATAGCCCAGAGCCTCGCAGAGTTCGATCGCAATCTCGATGGCGGCGCCTACTGGGAGGGAGATCTGGCGGACCCGCAGGGAGTGCAGCAGCGTGTTGAGGTCGGGGCCATCGACAAACTCCATAGCGATGAAGAGTTCGCCGTCGATCGAGTCCACCTTGTAGACATCGACGATGCCAGGGTGTCTGAGCAAGCCACAGACCCGAGCCTCGTTAAGCAGCGATTCCTTCTGCTCCTTGAGCTCGCCTTCTGGCGGCTGGAGGAGCTTGAGCGCCTGTCGTTTGGTGAAGCCGAGATCGCTGCTCTCGACGGCCAGCCAGACCTCTGCAGCGGCGCCCCTGCCCAGGGCTCGTTCAAGTGTGAACGGTCCGATCTTCTCGCCAGGACGGTGCTCAAGGGCCTTTGGGCTCAATACATGGCTCCAGTTGCGCGCGAATAAGCTTACCATGCTCCCGGTGCCGGCCGCTTCACGCTACTCTTGATGAATGGCTGGATCGAGAAACGGCCCGAGTGAGGCTCTTGTCTTTGTGATCGTGGTGATGGGGCTGCTGATCTTTGCGATGGTCTTCGGGAGCACCGATGACGGTTCAAAGCGTTCGGAGTATCGCCTGCACGAGTGTGTGACCAATCTCGAACAGATGGCCATGCGTCAGGAGGAGATCCGCCAGGCCACGGGTCGGTACCTCAGTTGCCCGTCCTTTCCCGATGAGGTGCCAGGGGACGAGCCGGTTCTATGGAAGGTGCCCTGCGCCCCAGACGGGAGCAGCGCTGAAGAAGACGATCTGCCGCGCGCCCGTTGCCGAGGGGCTGAGGTCTGTGAAAAGGGGAAAGGCTGCATAGACCCCGAATCTTCGCGCACCGGTACCGCGGTCCTAATCCCTACCTGTTGGGGACTGCTGATGGGCCTGGATCGCGATACCATGATCCGCGGCCAGTATCGGTCAGAGGCTCCATTCACGGTTTCTGGACGAGCGGGAGCTCGCTTCGAGATCAGCTGTCGCACTGATCTGACGGGGGAGGGGACCGTGACGCAGTACGTGGCGACTGAGAGTAAGACCACCTGGATGGACAAGGAGATCGCCCGCTAGGCGCACATGCATCTCAGCGCCGGGCTACTCCGTCGGCGAGGTGCTTGTCTACTGCTAGAAGCAGGTCCTCGCTCAGCTTTTCGAGCTGCAGGCTATCGCGGGCCAGGTCGTGGCTGAGCGGGATGCGTCGATAGAAACTCCATCCCTCACGTCCGGGCAGGTACAGAGCTACGATCAGGCCTTCGAAGCCGCGGCTGCCGTCTCCGTAACGGGCGGCGAGAATGCTGTCGCTGTGTAGTGTGGCACGCGCACTCTCGAGCTCCTCCCATACGGCGGCGCCTCGTTGCTGGGACGGCCGCGCCAGAGCCTGCATGAGGCGGGGGTGGAAGGCGCTGCTGGAACCTCTGCGAAGCTTCACGAAGAGAGCTGTGCGCTGGTCCTCTTGGATGACGATCTGATCCGTTCGGTCGGCGTATCCGGTGCCACGTGATGTCACGGTGTATTCGCCTACCGGTAGAGACATGCTGAACTGCTGGCGATTCACCCAGCCCTGGCTGACTCCGTGGACCATGATCTGGGTGCCACGCTGCCTGCTGACCACAGCAAGTGTTCCCGAGGGGCCGTCCATAGCCGCATCTTGCAACTCGTCGAAGAGGCTTCGGAAGTGCGGGTCGAGACAGCGTGGCGCTGGTTGCCAGTAGGGGTCGAGTCCCATGGCACTCGTCATTGCTGCGCGGGCTTCTTCAGTGCGTTCACCCTGTAGAAGCGCGCGGCTTTGCAGCAGGTGGATGTCCCGCAGCAGGGTTCCAGGCAGGGGAGGAGAGTCGAACTTGGCCGCCACTGTGAGCGCTTCTTCGCTCAGTTGTACCGCAGGCAACCAGGTGCCTTCTCGGAGCGATGCCTGCGCAGCTGCGAAGGTACGCTCCACGTTAGCCAGGTCGCGCTCGAAGTCTCGGTGGGGCAGGGCACTGACCCCGGGTATCTGCTCGCGCTGGGCAGAAATGCCCCTCAGGCTGTCTAGGGCAGTGATTACCTGGCCGTACCAGTATTCGGCCTCGTCACGGTGGGCGGCGTTGGTTTCGATGTCGAGCACGCTGACTACAGCGAGACCCGAGCCAGCGGCACGGGCAATACCGGGTGTCAAAGTGAGGACGAGGACGAGGAGGATTGTCTTGTTAGGCATATCTACCGCCCAAAGACCATGAGACCTGCGCTCGGGCAAGAGTAAATCCGGCTTGTCGCAGCCTTTCCACAAGTCTGCAACAAGAGTATAGAGAGCAGCGCACCCACCACCCTTGGAGCTACATGGCACTGCAAGCTGGAATCGTCGGTCTTCCCAACGTGGGTAAGAGCACTCTGTTCAATGCCCTGACCGCGGCGGGTGCGGAGAGCGCCAACTATCCGTTTTGCACCATTGAGCCCAACACTGGAGTAGTGCCTGTGCATGACGTGCGGCTCGTCCAACTCCAGTCCATCATCGACACCGAGAAGGTGATTCCGACATCAGTAGAGATCGTTGACATCGCGGGTCTGGTGCGGGGGGCAAGCAAGGGGGAAGGTCTGGGCAACCAGTTTCTCGGCAATATCCGCGGCGTGGACGCTGTCCTTCATGTCGTGCGTTGCTTTGCGGATGACGATGTGGTCCATGTCGAGGGTTCGGTAGACCCATTGCGCGATATGGAGACGATCGAGATTGAGCTCGTGCTGGCGGATCTTGAGAGCGCCCAGCGACGTCTGGATCGTTTCACCAAGAACAGCAAGAGCGGTGACAAGGAGGCGATCTTCCACCGTGACGTCGCGGCAAGGTTGGTCGAGATGTTCTCTGAGGGAACGCCGGCTCGGCTCGGTGATTGGACGGACGAGGAGTGGGTGAGCGTGCGGGATGCGCAGCTGATTTCCAGCAAGCCCGTCTTGTACGTGTGCAACGTGGATGAGGACGGGCTGGCAGCTGAAGATGCCCTGGTGGCCCTGGTTCGCGAGAAGGCTCTGTCTGAGGGCTCTGGTTGCGTGGTCATCTGTGGCCAGGTAGAGGCCGAGATCTCAGAACTCGACGCCTCGGATAAGGTCGAGTTTCTCGCTGATCTGGGCCTGAGCGAGCCAGGGCTTCATCGTCTGGCTCGCGCCACCTACTTCCTGCTCGGTCTCAAGACCTACTTCACCGCCGGCCCCAAGGAGATCCGCGCCTGGACTTATCGCGATGGATGGTTGGCTCCTCAGTGTGCTGGCGTCATCCACAGCGATTTTGAGCGGGGCTTCATTCGTGCTGAGGTGTACTCGATTCCGGATTTGCTCGAGTACGGCAGTGAAGCTGCTCTCAAGGCGGTCGGCAAGCTACGCGTCGAGGGCAAGGCTTATCCTGTTCAGGACGGTGACGTGATGCACTTCCGGTTCAATGTGTGAACAGGCGCCCAAGTGGGCTTCACGACACTGGAGTAACAA
>CAZEIY010000218.1:0-7155 GCA_964512375.1 uncultured Rickettsiales bacterium
CCAGCACCTCGCCTCGGAGACCGGCAGGAAGGACGAGGTAGCCCCGCTGCAGCAGGCGTCGGCAGAGCACCATAGAGTCCGAGGCGGGCTTCACTCCGATACCCCGCATCGCGCCGCGGCCACATACAGGGCCCAGGCGCTGGGGATTTCGGTCAGCAAGGGCCTGCAGGGTCTCGCCCATGTACCGACCCAGTTGCTGTCCTCGCTCCAAGAGCCCCGACTCGAAGAGATCGATGACGGCCAGCGAGGCTGCACAGCCCACCGGGTGGCCCAGAAAGGTCGACGTATGCAGGGCCTCGCCCCCGCTCATTCCCCATCCAGCCATCACCCTCTCGCTGCCAATACAGGCTGAGATCGGGAAGCCCGAGCTCATCCCCTTACCCAGGCAGAGCAGGTCGGGGACAACACCATCAGCAGTCTCACTTCCGGTCTGAAAGAGCGCTCCGGCACGTCCGAACCCGGTGAAGATTTCGTCGAAGATGAGGAGGATGCCGAGCTCGTCACAGACACCACGCAGCATTCCCAGCCATCCCGGCGGGGCGCAGCGATTACCTCCCCTGCCCTGAACCGGCTCCACCAGCACCGCCGCAGGAGCCTGCTCGAGGCCCGCGATATGGTCGCGGAGCAGCGCTTCCTCCACACCGAACGGGAGCCACTGAGCGTAGTCACCGAGCAAGCCATCGAAGGGCTCTCTGAAGCCAGCGCGATAGTGCGACGCTGAGAGAATCCCGAGCGACATGCCGTGATATCCGCCCTCGAACGCCAGCACCCCGCTGCGGCCGGTGGCCATCACTGCGGTCTTCAGAGCCGCCTCGACAGCCTCGGAGCCAGAGCTGCCGAAGATCACCTGCTGAAGATCTCCGGGAGTAATTCGAGCCAACGCCGCGGCCAGCTCGATGCGCCGCCGCGAGGGATACGCGTCACCCAAACCGTGCACGAGAAGATCGAGCTGGTCGCGGACGGCCGCGAGCACGTTCGGATTGGCATGACCCGCAGCGGCAACGCCAAAACCACCTCCCAGGTCTACGAAACGATTGCCGTCGGGGTCCCACACATTGGACCCCAGAGCGCGCTCCCAGACCACCGGGTCCTGATCCATCCCAGAGCTCTCGGCACGCCGAGCGCGCCGAGCGGTGATTCCAGGACACTCGTGGAGAGACAGCAAATCAACCCATTGCTCGCCTCTGGGGCCCGGCACAGGACCAAGAAGTTCAGGCAGGGCGGTGCCCAGCGCCTCGTCGGGTGCGGCCTCAAAGGAGGGGAAGAAGGGCGAGTCGTCAGGCACAGGTCTAGAAGCGCAGGAACCAGCTGAGCGAAGCCCTAGGAACCAGCCCACCACGACGATCCGAGGCCGCCGAGATCCCCGGAAGCGGCAAGAGGGCCAGGGCGGCAGGAGGACCACGGCGGGAGGATGGAGCCGCGCTGCTCGACTCGTTGGGAGCCCGCCGAAAGGGATCCACAGCGTCTCGGATCTGCTCCATCTTCGCCCGACTCGACTTCTGCAACAGGAGCCCACCAATGATCAGGCCAGCACCCGACGGAAAGGCGATCGCTGGAAACGCCCAGATGTCAGGACGGTAGTACGCACTTTGAGCGGAGAATCCTGCGGCCACCAGTCCCAGCACACCCATCATCACTGCGGCTCCGCCTGCGATGACCGCCGACTGACCAAAAAGCCTCAGGCTGTACGCCCTCCAATAAGCCCACTCGTTCGCCACAGTACGAGGCACCTTTGGAACACCCTTGATCTTGCGAGTCAGCTGCCCACGGGTGAAGTTGCCCGCTGAGAGAAGCGGCAGGCCCGCAACAAGCAGAACAGGCCCACCGATGAGCAGACCCGCGAAGAAATACATCCCATCCGTAGGAACAGAGATCTGACCGCGCAGAGCCGCAGAACCCAAGAACATGCCCGCCATCATTGTCGAGACGCCAACGACAGTGATCGTTGCCCCGCCAATAGTCCAGCGACGAGCTCTGAGTAGGAAGTCTGGATCGGGGAAGGGGCGACCCAGGGCATCAACAGGTTCCAAACCAGGAGACGGGGACCCCACGATGGGGGGGGCGAGCTGCTCGGCCGTACCCGGCTCTTCAGCTTCACCCGGCTCTTCGGCTTTACCCGGCTCTTTGGACTCACCCGGCTCTTCGGACTCACCCGGCTCTTCGGACTCACCCGGCTCTTCGGACTCACCCGGCTCCGACGCAAGAGCGCTCCCTGAAACCGCAAGCAGAGAGAACAGGAGCAGAAAAGAAAGAGTGAAGTGGCGCATTGCGTTGATGGTAGGGGCCAAGTCCCAGGCCGTCCAGGGGTCGCAGGGCCAACTCAGGCGTCAGCGTCCTTCTTCTTACGCTTGGGTCGAAGATTCGCCGGCAGCACCTTCTTACGCACCCGAATGTCATCAGGGGTCACTTCGACGAGCTCATCGTCCGCTATCCACTGCAGCGCGACCTCAAGAGTCATCGCGCGTGGAGGCGAGAGAACCAGCGCATCGTCCTTGTTGGCCGTACGCACGTTGGTGAGCTTTTTCTCTTTACAGGCGTTGACGTCCAGATCGTTGAACTTGGCGTTCTCGCCAACAATCATGCCCTCGTAGACCTCGGTCATTGCGCCAACAAACAAGATCCCGCGAGCCTGCAGGTGGAAGAGCCCGTAGGTGCGCGTCTTACCCAAACGATCAGCGACCAGGGCGCCATTTAGCCGATAGGTGATGTCACCCTGCCAGTGCGCCCAGCCACCGAAGAGCGTGTTCATGATGCCGGTGCCGCGGCTATCGTTGACGAACTCTGATCGGAAGCCGATGAGCCCTCTGGTCGGGATGTCGTATTCGACGCGGGTGCGTCCTGAGCCCATCGTGCGCATGTCCTGCATACGGCCCTTGCGCTGCGCCACCTTCTGAGTGATCGCGCCGAGAAATTGCTCCGGCACATCGATGATCAGGCGCTCCATCGGCTCGAGCAGCTTGCCGTCCTCATCAAGCTTGGTGATGACTTCCGGCCGAGAGACACAGAGTTCAAAGCCCTCACGCCTCATGTTCTCAATCAGCACGGCCAGCGCCAGCTCACCGCGACCGATGACTCGGAACACATCAGCGCGGTCGGTCTCTTCAAAGCGGAGCGAGACGTTTCCCCGCACCTCTCGCTCAAGCCGATCATGAAGATTGCGCGAAGTCACGTACTTGCCCGAACGGCCGGACATGGGCCCGTTGTTCGGTGAGAAGAACATCGCGATGGTTGGCTCGTCGACTCGGACCCTGGGAAGCGCCTCGGGAGCTTCCGCATCGGCAAGCGTGTCACCAATGCTCAGCTTCTCGATTCCAGCGACAGCGAATAACTCACCTGCCGGAGCCTCCTTGACTCGAGTCCGCTCGAGACCCTCGAACACATAGAGCTGACCGAGACGAAGTCGCTCGCTCCCCTCGGCGCCCATGAGGGTCACTGTTTCGCCCTCACGCAGGGTGCCCTGGTAGATACGCCCAATGCCCAACCGGCCGATGTACTCGTTGTAATCGAGGTTGGTGACGAGGGCCTGCAAGACGCCCTCGGGGTCGCCAGAGGGAGGAGGAATGTGCTCGACAATGGCATCGAAGAGCGGGGTGAGATTCTCGCCAGGTACAGCTGCATCTACGCTGGCGGTCCCCTCGCGTGCGTTCGTATAGAACACCGGGAAGTCGATCTGGCGGTCACTCGCGCCCAGATCGATGAACAGATCGTACACCTCATCCAGCACCTCGGCGGCGCGAGCGTCAGGGCGGTCAATCTTGTTGACCACCACGATGCAGTGGAGATCCCGCTCGAGCGCCTTCGACAGCACGAATCGAGTCTGTGGAAGCGGCCCTTCTGATGCGTCGACCAGAAGGAGGACTCCATCCACCATGGTCAGCATGCGCTCCACCTCGCCACCGAAATCGGCGTGGCCGGGTGTGTCCGCGATATTGATCTTGACGCCCTTCCATGGAACCGAGGTCGCCTTGCCCAGGATCGTGATCCCGCGTTCTCGCTCCAGGTCATTGCTGTCCATGACGCGGTCGGTCGCACCACGACGGTCCGCGAGCGAGCCCGACTGCGTCAGCATCGAATCCACCAGCGTTGTCTTGCCGTGGTCGACGTGGGCGATGATTGCGACGTTTCGGAAGGAGTTGCTCATGACCTCGTAACCAACTGGGATTCTGCGTGAAGAGCGCGGAACCTATGGGGGGGCAAGGCGGATGTCAAACCGTTCCACTGCAATCCGAATGGAAGTCTACTTCTGAGAGCCACGGCGACAGTACCCGTGGAGTGCTGAGTTTCTCGTACCCAAGGTAAGCAGCCTCCCCGGAGCACGGCAAAGAAGCATCAACGGCGAAACGTGAGACCACGCGCCAGCCCGACAGCGGTAGACTCCTCAAATGAGCAGCAAACACGAGGCAAACGCCGACGACGGGCCCCCGAGAGTCGGGATTCTATTCGCTGGTGGCCCCGCACCCGCAGCTAACGCGGTCATCTCCGCCACCAGCCAGTCCTTCATGGCAGCGGGCTGGGAGGTCATCGGCTTCCTACAGGGCTACAGCCATCTGCAGGGCTACGACCCGAAGAAGAGTCCCCTCGAGCGAGATCGTCACTTCCGTATCTTCAAGGAATGGGACCTGCGTGATCTGCGCAATCGGAAGGGCGTGCTCATCGGAACCGCCCGGGCCAACCCTGGCAAGGGGATTGGCAGCCCCGAGGATCTCGATAATCCCGAACTCTGTGAGGGACTCCGGAGGGTGCACGCCGCCGTCACCGACCTCGGCATCGAGGCGTTGGTATCCATCGGTGGAGACGACACCCTCAAGACGGCCAACCTGCTGTTCCAGTATCAACAGCGCTTGCCGCCCGAGGCGCCCACGTTCCGCATCATTCACCTACCCAAGACCATCGACAACGACTATCACGGCATCGACTTCACCTTCGGCTTCTTCACTGCCGTAGACGTCATGGCCAAAGAGGTCCTCAATCTACGCGCCGACGCGGCAGCAACGCACAGCTGGTTCATCGTCGAGACGATGGGCCGCAAAGCAGGATGGCTCTCCTACGGAGTCGGGATCGCATCCGAAGCCCACCTGGTCATCGGTGTCGAGGACCTCGATGAGTCCCTGTGTTCCCCCGACTCAGAAGGCCGCCAACGCGTGAACCTGGAGAAGCTCACCGATCACATCGTGGACTTGATGCTGGTACGCGAGGAGCGAGACGACAAGCACTACGGCGTCGTGGTGATGGCAGAAGGTGTCGCGGAACATCTGCACCCCAAACACACCTCAAATATCGACCGAGACGAACACGGACACCTGTCTCTGGGCAGGATCAACATGGGACGCTTCATCGCGGAGCACGTAGCGCAGCGCTACAAGAAGCGCACCGGCCGCGAACGTAAGGTCAAGGGAGTGCAGCTGGGCTACGAGTCGCGATGTGCGCCGGCGCATGCCTTCGACATCATCCTCGGATCACAGCTGGGCGTAGGCGCCTTCCGCGGCCTCGTAGAGGAGCAGCTCGACGGCCACATGGTCAGCGTCAGTGGTCAGCTGGACCTCCACTATGTTCCGTTTACAGAGCTCATCAACCCGCAGACACTGCGCACCGAGTTGCGCTACATCGCACCTGGGAGTGACTTCCACCGACTCGCACGCTTCCTCGAGACCAAGACCGACTCGCTGCCCGACTGGAAGTAGCTGCTCGCAGAGCGCTCTTACGCTCCTGGAGGCTTGTGCCTAGAAGCCGATCTCGACCGCCGCAGCGAGGCGATGCATCAAGGCGATTCGCGGTGTAATTCCGCCAGCGAGTGGAGCATTAAACAACATCGGCGAGTACTGCACCTGAACACTGAAGCGGTTGTGCGGACGGAAGCCCAGGCCGAAGTTGCCGCCGACCGCGCCATAGGTCCAGTGTAGGTACGGCTGCGCCACCTTGGTCCTCAGCAGATGAACCAGGGCAAAGCGCGGCTGCAAGGACAGAAGCGCCCAGGGCAGATCCAGACGCAAGATGGGGCCGATGCCCAGGGCGAGGAGCACGGTGGCGGGTGCCGGCGCCAGATCACTCTGGGTGCTGTCATACTGAGGGAGGAAACCGAAATCCAGATCCACCGTTATGCCCATGCGACGTAGCAAAGGTTCTCTGCTCGGAAAGCGGAAGGTGTAGCCCACCCTCAGACCGTTTGCTTCGGGCAACTCCTCGCTGAGATAGGCAGCGCCAGGGATCCAATGATGCGCATAGCCCAGAGCCAGTTGGTGCCGCCCCCCGTTGAGGGTGTCGCGAATCGAACCCACCGAGTAGACCTTCTCACGAGCAAAGGCGAACCGGCCCCGATCAACCACTCGGCCTGCGAGGTTGCGAAACTCCACCTGGTACGAGCCGGGATCCACCAGCACTGTCGCCGGAAAGGCTCCTCGCTCTCTGCCGTCGACAAACATGCGTAGGCCCTGCTGAGGCGCCGAATAGGCCGAGACCATGGCCATCGCCACTCGACGACGCGATCCCGCCTCACCCGAGAGGAGCAGCGTCTCGCGGCCGACCACCTTGTAAAGGGCCATGGGGATCTGCACCCCAGAACTCGCCTCTAGAGTCCTGCCTCTCGCGTAGTCATGCGCTTCGGAGACCGAGACGACCAGATCGCCGTTGAGGTCTGCCTCGTCGAAGCGAACGCTGAGTGCCTGACCCAGATGCCAGGTGTACAGGCCGTGTCCGAGAGAACGGGACTCGAGCGCAGGGCGGCCGAAGCTCGTGGCGAACAACTGTGCCTGATGCTCACTCACGCGCTGGTCGAAGGACAAGACCCCTTCCTCATGGACGCGAGCGACCGACTGAACGTGCTCAGCGAGTATCTTGCCTGCACCAGTGAAGCAGGCATCAAGAATCAGGACTCGGCGAGGAGTCGGTAGAGTCTCGAGGAACTCACGCAGAGCGAGCAGGGGAAGCGCGGTCTCGAGGGGCGAGTCCTTTAGACTGTCGCTACCGGCCAGGAAGACCTGCGAGCGACGACGCTGATCAATCCAACGCATGCCGTGGCCCGAGTAGTAGATGAGCGCGGTGTCCTCAGGCCCAAGGCTGCTCCTCCACTTCGCGAGACGCTCGATGAGCGCTCGGACGGTGAGCTCTCCGTCAACAACCAACTCCACCTCGAAGCCACCCGAGCCCGGGTCCCCAAGC
>CAZEIY010000219.1:0-7154 GCA_964512375.1 uncultured Rickettsiales bacterium
ACAGCGCTGGCGCCCTCCAATACCTGGGCACTCAGATCATTGGCAGCACTGCGGAAGGGGCCGGCAGCATCGATCACCCATCCGTCGCAGAACAGTCGCAGCCACTCCCCGTAGTCCTCAGAAGGGATCGACCGCTGGCTTGCGGTTGAGCCCGAGCTCCGTAGCAGGTCCAGCCAGCGTTGCTTCTCGGTGATCTGGTAGAGGGCCAGCCAGGCCCTGAAGTGCTGAGTGCTCGTTTCTGCAGCGTTTGTTCTTGCGAGTGCAGGCACGGCAGCGCGCAGTGCCTCGCGACAGATTTCGCGGCTGGACTGTGTCACTGCTCGCCTCCGACTCGATTCATCCGGAGGGCGACCCACTCTTTGTCGGAGAGGCGCCGGACGGGCCGGAGGCCGAGTCTGCCAAATGTCTCGATGATGTTCGCCTCCTGGTCGCAGAGTATGCCGCTGAGGATCAGGGAGGCGCCCGGCGCGAGGCGTGCACACAGCTGTGGCGCCAGCTCTGTGAGCAGGGGAGCGATGAGGTTAGCGAGTACGATGGGGAAGGTGCCCTCCGGCGCTGCCTCCGGACCGCCTTCAAAGAGCCTGAGTCCCGTGGTTAGCCCGTTGATGCGAGCGTTCTCGGCGCTCGCTTCGATGGCTCGAGGGTCGGGGTCGACGCCAACGGCGGATGCCGCGCCCAGGCGGAGGCCGGCCAGAGCAAGAATCCCTGTGCCAGTGCCCACATCCAGGAGCGCTGGCGGCGGGCCCTCCCAGGTAGTGAGGAGCTCGTCGAGGAGCTGGGTGCAGCCAGCAGTCGTGAAGTGCGTACCGGTGCCAAAGGCCATGCCGGGGTCGAGCTGGAGGGTCTCTCCTGGAGACTCCTCTTCATCTTGGCTCCAGGAGGGCACCACCCGCACTCTCGGAGAGAGCCGAAAGGCGGAGAAACCAGCCTTCCAGGTCGCATTCCAGTCTTGCTCGGCGAGGGGGTTGAGCGTTGCGTTCGTACCGTCGACGCCCAGCTCTTCGAGGGCTCCTCTTAGCTCGCGGAAGAGTACAGTGTGTGTGCGCGCTCCATCGAACCACGCCTTGATGACTACGGAATCATGGGGGTTGACTGGCGGGGCTGGAGTCCAGGAGCGCGGATCGCCGCTCACGATGGGCCCGCCTTCACCGTCCTCGAAGTGCAGGCCAGGATGATCTTCCTGGGTTCCGGTGGCTCCCAGGTCCAGGAGCGCCTGGCTCGCGAGGCCGGCGAGCTCTTCGGGCAGTTCGGCGCAGAACTCCCACCAGCTGGCCACTGAGTCCCGCTCAGCGGGGGAAGATGCCATCGGTGTCCTCGGGCAGCTGCATTTCGCCCATCTCGATCAGCTCCCAACGGATGGCTGCTTCAACGAAGAGGGGGTGAGAGCTGGGTAGGAGCTTGCCATTGACGAAGAAGGTCGGCGTGCCCGACAGGCCGGCGTTGCGGCCCTGGGAGACCTGTTCTCGCACTTCGTCGAGGATGGTGTCCTTGTCCAGGCACTCCGTGAAGGCGTCGCTGTCCAGGTTCAGCTCTGCAGCGATGGATAGGAGCTTGCTTCGCCCCAGGGAACCCTGATTGTTGAAGATGCCGTCGTGGAAGGGCCAGAACGCGCCCTGCCGCTTGGCGCACTGAACGCCTGCGGCCGCCTCGCAGGAGTCGGGGTGGGCGTCGCGCTTCAGGTTGTCGTTGCAGGCGGTACCCAGGGGATAGTTCTTGAAGACGAAGCCCACCCGGTCCCCGTAGCGGTGCGCGATGTCTTTGACGTAGAAGCCAGCGAGCTTGCAATGTGGGCACTCGAAGTCTGCAAACTCGGTGACGATGATTCCGGCGTCGAGAGTTCCTTTCGTGCCATCGAACACGTTGGTCGGAAGGTCGACGGCTTCAATCGTGGGGTAGCTGGAGACGAACGCCGCGACCGCCTTACGTGCTTCCTCGATGGCCTCTTTATCCTCTTCTGGGCTGTTCTTCTGCCGCTCATTTGCCTGGTTCGAGTTCGTCTCCGCTGGCGCGCTGGCGGCTTCGATCCAGCCGGTGTAGGCGTCGTAGGTCTTGTAGTTCATCAACAACATGGCGAACAGCAGGATCGCGACCAGCCTCTTGGACGGTGACCGCAGATCCGTGATGATTCCGGGAATCCCCCCGCCATGGGCCAGATAGGCGGAGGCCGCTGCGAGGGCTGTGACGGTGTCGAGGCCCAGGCAGTACATGCAGTACTTGCCTATCAGGAAGGCCTGAACCCCTAGTAGGTACAGGCTGAAGCCAAGTGCGGGGACGAAAGCTGCGCTGGCTAGCGCGAGGTACCTCTCTCGCTTTGGTGCGCCAGCGCGAAGGGACGCGCCAGCGAGCATGGCAATCATGAAGAAGAAGCCGACAGCTGGAATCGACACGGGCATTGCAGCGCGGGTGGTACCCAGGCTGATCTTTGCGTACTTGCTGGTGTTGACCTCAGCGCAGCCGCCTCCCTCACCGCACATGCCGTCGAAGCCGAGCACAGCCGTAGCAGGACCGGGTGGCGCGTGGTTGAGATCGAAGTGCTTGCTGGTCAGCGCGAGGCCCAGCAACAGTCCGGCCAGGGACAACACCAGCAGCGCAACGGGGGCGGCTTTCTTCAGCATCAGCTACTCCTCCAGGAGTTCATCGATAGCGACGACAGTCTTGCGCATGAGGGCGGGGCTGTAGCCTTGGTGGCGTTCTCTGATCTTGCCTGCGCCGTCGATCAGGATGAGCGTAGGCACGGACTTTACCTGCCAGGTCTTGGCAGCATTCTTGCCCTCTTTGTCATGCAGCATCGGATAAGAAACCGGGAAGCTACCAAGGAAGTCCTCTGCATCGCTCTTTTTGTCGTCAATCGAGATGCCAATTACTACGACGTGCTTGTCCCGATACAGTTGCCAGGTCAACTCGAGAGCAGGAACCTCTTTGCGGCAGGGCGCACACCACGACGCCCAGAAGTTGAGAACGACGATGTAGCCACGGAGGTCTGCGAGGGTCTGCTTGCCTGAGCGTCCCCAGTCCTCGAAGCCCAACTCTAGGCAGCCGGGATCCGCGCTGCAGCTGGGGTCGTTACAGTCGATGGTGCCGTTGCCGTCGTTGTCGATCTTGTCGTTGCAGTCCTCGGGGCCACTCAGATCCGAGCCGCTGCGGTTCTCGGGCCCTGTGTCAGGACCTCGGTTCTGACTGCCCCGCCGCTGGGGTCCCCTGAAGTCCTCGTCGCCGAAGCCCTCGGTTCGCGGCGCACCCCCTTCACCTTCGTTCTGGGCCCATGGGTCGCTACTGTCCGTCTTGCTCGAGCAGCTGCAGGGAGCGCAGAGCAGAAGGATGCTTAGGACGGGGACGGTCAGGCGCATGAGCGGCGCGAATGAACCACGCGCGCGAAGGGCTGTCAACGACTGGAGATGCCGGCGCCGGCCTCCTCTGATAGCCTGCCCCCGCAATGGCGAATCCCGGCAAGAGCAATAGTGAGGGCGGCATCAAGACCATTGCGGTCAACAAGAAGGCGCGCCACCGCTTCCATATTGAGGACACTATCGAGGCCGGTCTGGTTCTGCTCGGCTCTGAGGTGAAGTCGATCCGCCAGGGCCGTCTCTCCATCGCTGAGGGCTACGTACGACTCGAAGAGGGCGAGGCCTGGCTGGTTGACGTGCACATACCTCCTTATGAACAGGCAAATAGGCAGAATCATGAGCCGTTGCGTGCGCGCAAGCTCCTCCTGCATAAGAAGGAGATCCAGCGCTTGATCGGCAAGATCTCGCGGCAGGGCTATACCCTCGTGCCGATGCGCCTGTACTTCCGGCGAGGCAAGGCGAAGCTCGAGATCGGCCTGGGCCGTGGAAAGAAGCAGCACGATAAGCGTCAGGATCAGAAGGCCCAGGACGCCCGGCGCGAGATGGACCGCGCCCGCAAGCATCGCTGATCGTCCGCCTGTGCAGGCACCGCGGACACGATTTGAGTAGCGGTGACCCCGTGCAGTCAGGGTCGTAGCCTCCGGAGATAGCATTTGAGATAGCACAACTGGGGACACTTCCGGCCAGTGTGCTATCACTCTTGGTATCAATTTTCTTGAAATCGAACATTGCTCTCCTGAACGGCCCTTCATATAGTGGCGAGAAGTGGGGAACTGTGGCGGTATTGTGTTGAAGCTGACCCCGGAGAGTGATGTTTCAGGTACGCGGACAGTTCGAGGTCCGTATGGACGCCAAGGGGCGCCTGCCGCTACCGGTGCGTCTTCGCGAGCGCATGACCGAGTGCGAACAGACCGGTCTGGTATTGGCCTACTGGGACGGAGGCCTACAGGGCTTCACCCAGAAGCGTTGGAGCAAGATGGAGCGTCGCTTTGCGGGGGTCTCTCTGTTCGATCGCCGCAGTCGCGAGTTTCTGCACGCCTACGTGGCTGGGGCCGCCGAAGTGGAACCCGACGCGCAGGGTCGAATCCTACTGCCTGCCCCCTTGCGGCGGCGCGCCGGGCTCGGCAAGGACTGCGTGATTCTCTCGTATCTTGGCCTCATCGAGATCTGGGACGCGGCCCGGTGGCAGCGCCGTCAAGACGAGGCTCTGGCAGCCGTTGCCGAGAGCTCTGGCCTCGGCGAGCTGCTGGCCTTCGACCCCGAAGACGAAGGCGAGGACCTCTAAGGGAGATGGAAGCTCCCAGCTTTCAGCATCTGTCGGTTCTCCTCGAGGAGTGCATAGAAGCGTTGGCGATCCGCGAGGACGGCTTCTACGTCGATGTCACTGCGGGCGGCGCGGGACATTCCGCTGCCATCCTCGAGCGCCTGGGCACCGGTGGGCGACTTCTAGCGATGGATCGAGACCTGGAAGCTGTCGCTGCCGCGCGCGCTCGGTTGAAGGACGTTCGCGGTGACGGGGTGGATGCGCCTGCCTTCGAGGTAGTTCACGCACCCATGTCGACCCTGGCCGCTGTTGTGCAGGAGCGCGATGGCCGGCTTGGGTGCGTCGACGGAATCCTCGCTGATCTGGGCGTGTCGTCCCACCAGCTCTCGACCGCTGAGCGGGGCTTCTCCTTTTCTCACGATGGTCCCCTCGACATGCGGATGGATCGAAGCTGCGGCGTGTCGGCAGCCGAACTGGTCAATGAGACTGCCGAGGTTGAGCTGGCGAACTTGATCTATCGCTTTGGCGATGAGCCGAAGTCTCGTCGCATCGCTCGTTCTCTGGTTCAGCGACGGGGAACTCAGCCATTTATGCGCACTGCCGACCTGGCTGAAGTGGTCTCACGGGCTTGCGGTGGGCGACGTGGCGCGAAGACCCACCCCGCGACACGCACTTTTCAGGCCCTGAGGATGGTGGTGAACGATGAGGCCGGAGAGTTGGCGGTATTGCTCGACTCCGCCCTGGGCGTGTTGCGGCCTGGCGGTCGGCTCGCAGTGATCTCGTTCCACTCCGGTGAGGATCGAGTGGTCAAGAAGCACTTCGCTCGTCTGGCCACGGTCTGTACCTGCCCACCCTCAATCCCCGTCTGTGTCTGTGCGGGACGCGCCAGTGTGCGCCTCCCAGTTCGGCGCGGCATCACTCCCAGCGCGGCCGAGCTGCGCGCCAATCCCCGCTCTCGGAGCGCCCGTCTGCGTATTGCCGAGACCTTGTCGGCTCTGGAGGAACCTGCTGGTGAATGCTGAGAACCGTCGCCCCCTCGGATTTGGGGGTGCCTTGCTGACATCCGTGGCCGTCGCTGTGTGCCTCATCTTCGTCGCCTGGGCGAAGATGGAGACCGTCCAGATCACGTATGAGATCGGCAAGCTTGTCCAGCGCGAGGAGAAGCTCTCCAACGACCAACGTCGCTTACGTGCGGAGCTCGCAGAGTTGAGGGCTCCTTCGCATCTTGAGGCCCTGGCGCCCGATCTGGGGCTGGGCGCACCCAAGGCTGGTCAGGTCGTCGTCGTCACTGAAGACCCCGAGGGACTCAGCGCCGCTCTGAGTGATCAGGAGGAGCGATGAGCAATCGCTCTGGAACGTACCGGCGCCCCACACCTTCCGGTGGACTGCGTCAGAACAAGGTGCAGAGCAAGAGGCGTCGGACCGAGACCAGCGGGGCGATGCGTCGGGTAGATGGTTACCTTCCTCCCGAGAACTTCGCCATCAACATGCGCCTGTCGGCGGTGATGTTCCTGTTTCTGCTCTTGTGGTTGCTTGTTCTGGGCCGAGTCAGCTGGTTGGTGATGGCACCCAATCTTCGTCTGGATCGGCTGCTCGCTGGACAGCATGAGGCGGTGATCAAGGTAGCTCCCAAGCGCGGCAGCATTGTCGACCGCCTGGGTCGCCCCCTCGCTGTCTCAGTCGAAGTGCAGAGTCTGTTCGGCGATCCAGCCATGGTCGAAGACGCGGCTGGCGCTGCTGAGTTGTTGGCTCCCTTCATTGATCGTGACGTCGACAACATCACAGCTCGCCTCAGTAGGGAAAATTCACGCTTCGTCTGGCTGGCGCGCCAGCTTCCCCATCATGTCTCCGAGAGCATCCGGGCGCTCGATATTCCCGGTGTTCGTCTCACCTCTGAAGCCAAGCGAGAGTACCCATCTGGTGCGCTCGCATCGCAACTGCTCGGCTTTGTTGGAGTTGACGGGGGAGGGTTGGAAGGTATCGAGGCTCGCTACAACGACCTGATGATGGGAGACACCTTCCAGTACCGCACGTTCCGCGACGGGCGGCGTCGGTCCGTGAGTCCCTCTGCTGTGCTCGGCAGGCAATCTACTGAGGGACACACACTGGTGCTGAGCATCGACCACAGTGTCCAACATCGAGCTGAGCAGGCTCTCGCTGCCGCTATTGAGCGCTCCGAGGCCTCGGCTGGCTGGACCCTGGTCATGGATGTACGTACCGGCGCCTTGCTGGCCAGTGCATCGGCTCCAGAGTACGACCCCAACGACTTCCGACACTCGAATGCCGGGCAGCGGCGGAACCGTGGATTGAGTGTGTCGTTTGAGCCGGGCTCCACCATGAAGGCCTTTGTCCTTGCCGAGGTTCTGGAGAAGAAGCTGGCGACTCCAGAGGAGCAGGTCTACTGCGAGAATGGTGCCTTCCGAATCGGGAGGCGCACGATCCACGACTCGCATCCGTACGGGAAGATCAGTGTCTCTGAGGTCCTCAAGTACTCGTCCAACATCGGCACAGCAAAGCTTGGCGAACGGATGGGGCCAGCTGCGATG
>CAZEIY010000220.1:0-7117 GCA_964512375.1 uncultured Rickettsiales bacterium
ATGGCTGCACGTGCATCGCCCTGTAACCAACCAGCACCTACATCAACAACCTTGAGAGAGGGTAGGTCGGGAAAGGCTCTTGCGACTGAGAACATCGGAACTCCGCGAGACAGGCACCATGCTCTTTGTGGTCTGTGTGAGCTTTTCAGGCAGTGAACTGGAGGCCTCTGGTTCGTTCACCATGCGGCGAGACCATAACATTGTGGATGTTGGCGCATGCCCAATCGCTCGACCTAGTCGTCGGTTGGGCAGTCCAGTCTTGCTTCGAAGGAGCCGGTCGCACCGTCGTAGCCATCCACGACCAGGAAGTAGCGGGCGCCGCCTTCGGCGTCGAAGCGTACGGAGTTGGCACCGTAGCCGCCCTTGTCGAGACAGGCAGATGCCCTACAGGTGCCGTCCGCCCCGGAGAGAACGAAGACATCGTTGTCGAGCTCGGTGGGCACCGGGTCGACCAGCATCCAGCGATACTCACCCGACTTAGGCGGGACAAATTCCCAGCTGGCTTCGGCACCGCGATAGTTTCCGACCTTGCACGAGTAGTCGGCCATCGCGTCGGTGGTTGTCGCCTCGGGGGCACTGGTGTCGAGGCTCACCACATCACCGCAGCGGATCACCCCGGCCGGTACGCACTCAGAGCGCTCGTCAAGCTCTACATCCCCAGCTTCAGCGGCGTTATTGATGGCTCCCTCCAGGTCGAGTCGACCACCACTGGCCACCTTGTCCCCGCCCTGCTCGAGAGGAGTGACCCCCTCGGTGACCGCAGTGACTACTTCGCGCGCGCTGAGATCGGGTGCGATGCTCCAGGCCAGAGCTGCTCCGGCAGCCACAAGAGGCACTGCCATGGAAGTGCCCGAGAACTGGCCGTAGCGATTACCGTTCTCGTTGGTTGGGGCGGCGGTGATGATGTCCTCGCCTGGAGCGGCGAGGTCGACGCAGGAAGCGCCGTAGCCGCTCCAGGCCGAGAGCCGGTCACGTCGGTCAGAGGAGGTTACAACCAGGCTGTGGTTCAGCGGCAGGCAGGCCGGAAACAGCGGCTTCTCGTCCAGATCCCGCTCATCGTTGCCTGCTGAAGTCACCAGGATCACGCCGCGGCGGTCGAGATCCGAAGCGGCTTCTTCTAGAACCCGGGATCGTCCCTCCGTGCTGATCGGAGCGGCCACAACCCGTGCGCCATTGTCGACGGCGTATCGCAGGCCACGGGATATGGCGAAGGCCGAGTGGCGTCCTTCCTGGTCTGGCTTCATGGTCTTGAGAACCATGAGACGTGCGCCCCACGCTGCCCCCAGGATGCCGCCACCATCGTCCCCTCGTCCCACGATCAGTCCAGCGACTGAGGTGCCGTGCCCGATCTGGTCATCGGGCTTGTCGTCCTTGTTGGCGAAGTCCCAGCCGTGGACGTCGTCCACAAAGCCGTTGTTGTCATCATCGCGGTCGTTGCCCGGGATCTCGTTCGGGTTATGCCAGAGGCGGTCTGCGAGGTCGGTGTGCGCGCTGTCTACTCCGCTGTCGACCAGCGCGACCACGATGCCACCCCCCAGGGTCTCGTCCCAGGCGGCAAAGGCTGCGATGTCGGCGCCGGGTATCCCGTCGTGTATTCCGGTGTTGTGGAATGCCCACATCGGAGCTCTCCAGTCGTCAGGCTGCAGGTCGAGACGGACAGCGATATCCTGCTCAGCCCAGCGGACGATCGCTTCGCTGCCCAGTGCCTCAAGGAGTGGCAGAGCAGGATCGAACGAGCGGCCCTCGAGCAAGGCGATTGCCGCACCCTCGTCGAAATCAACGAGGTCCAGGTTGTGCCGATCGGCGAGACGATTGACGTCAGTCGAACTCGTGCCTTCGGTGAGTAGCAATACGAACTGCCCGTCGATGGCCTGGGCATCAAGGGCGGACGGACTGGTTGACTCGAGTTCATCCCCGTTGCCCTGCCAGCCGTCCTCACAAGACAGGCAGGCCAGGCTGAAGCAGAGCAAAGCGACTACCCGACGGACTCGATGGCTTGCTTCAATCTGGAGTTTCATGGGCGAACATCATAGCGCGGCGAATGCTACACACCACGTGTTCGATGCTCAACGATCAGTTGCTGGAGAGAGCTGATTTACTGGCCGGACCAGATGCTCTGATGGATCTGAAGAGTCTCTCGATCCTGCACAAACGCGATGACTGAGAGGTCCTCGAACTCCTCGACAGTGTGTGCTGAGTTGTGGTCGACCATGTCATTGATACCCGTGCTGTCATCGTAGCTGCCCTGGAAGGTCCAGCTCTGCTCAAAGCTCACGGCCTCACCGCGCACCAGTGGCTCAATTTCGAGCCCACCCGCGTCGGGCATCAGCTTCTTCATCACGTGATGGAACTCGGTCTGTCCGTTGGTTCCGACATTGTTGTAGGTCGTATTTTCAATGATGGCGGTGTGCAGCACGAGCTGTTCACTCGGATGGTCGGCACCGGGCTGGAGCGTCACATGTGCAGTGACTGTCTGGCCTTCCACCCAGGCATCGATTTCCAGTCCAAGATGACTGGGGACTGCAGCAAAGGAGTCGAAGTCGGCGTCGGTGTAGCCCGCATCGTCGTTCATCTCGACCGGATGAAACCCACTGGAGCCATCGACCTGCAGCCACGGAATCGAATAGCTGCCTGTGCCAGGAGGTGGCAGGTATCCCCTACGTCTGGTGACTCCCTCTGAGGTGACGTAGGGGTCACTGCCTATCTGGTAGCTGAGCAGCACGTAACGTCCCTCATTCTGATGGAGGACATCAATGATGAGTTCGTCAGCACCCGCACAGGGTGCACAGGTTGAGCCGCCAAACACCTCGTTGAGAACCATGCGTTGGAAGGTTCCCTCACAGTCCGTCGTATCAAAGGGTGGGAGGCCCACAGTGGCATCGCTGTCGTCGCAGTCCCCATTACTCGCTGTCAGTCCGTCAAGATCACGATCTGGCGCGCGATCGTCTGCTGGTTCGCAGGCGACCATCGCGGTCAGAGCGCAAAGGAGGAAGAGCATTCGCTTCGTAGGGGCTGATGTCATGAGTTTCTCCGCGCGTAGGATAGCTTGGCTGCGGCCAACCATCGGTCGGTCTTCACACGCCAAGGGGCGCCGCCGGCTAGCTCCGGGTGATCAAGGGACCGGGGCTGCGCTAGTCTTTACGCTCGGAGGTCGCGATGAAGGCTTGGTTGTTGTGCATAGGCATTGCCGTGGTCGGTGGCGGCTGCTTCAACGAGGGCAATGTCCAAGAGGACTTCGATGACGAAGGTGCCCTCGCTGCAGAGGGCTGCGCTCCGACTGATTCTCTCATCCAGCCAGGCGTCATTGGTGACGCCTGGCTGGATGATGATGGCCAGCCCGATGATGGCGACGGCCCACCTGATCTCCCGAGCGTCCCACCTCCAGATGGACCATTTCCCATCGTGCCGTCAGGACAGTTGGCGTCCTATCTCCCCTACTTTCCTGAGCTCACCGGTGGCTATTACTTCCCGATCCCATTGGCCTTGCTGAGCCTGCAGGATCAAGATTTTCAGAACGTCGAGCTCCTGGTCCTGCACAACGAGGATCTGGAGCCCCTGGGCTTCGCGAGGCAGATCTTCACCGACGTCGGCTGCCCCGGTGGCTACTGCGATGCGATTCGGATCGTGCTCGTCTACGACGCTGCGTACCGATGCATCGATGTATTCAACGCCAGCGCTGAGCATCACCTGAAGAAATTCCGGACTCTGGGTCAGCGCTACATTGACTTTGATGAAGCTGATATCGCCCAACTGAGAGTTGGTCTGCTGAACCCACCACAGGTGGTCCTCGACGCTCCCAGTTCAATGGACATGGTTTCGGGCACCCACGGATCGGCCCCGACGCGGGCTATCTACACCGACCATGTAGTGCCGGGAGCAGCGTTCACCTGCTGGACGGTGCTCACCTACTCAGTAGAGACCCGAGCCATCATCGAGAATCAGGATGCAGCCTTCGATCCAGACCATGGATCATGAGCCGCTCGGCTGTCCGAAGCGCGAAAGAAGCGCCGGAAGGACGAACAGGTCGCACAACATCGCGACAAAGATGACGAAGGCCCCGAGCATGCCCAGAACCAACATTGAGGGGAATGAACTGAGCATGTTCACCGCGAATCCGGCGCACAGGAGGATCGAGGTAAGCACCACCGCTCTGCCGCTGTGTAGGACCGCGGTGCGGATGGCGGCTTTGTGCTCACACCCGCGCTGCATCTCTTCGCGGTAGCGAACCATCAAGTGGATCGTGTCGTCGACAGCGATTCCCAGCGCGACGGTGAAGACCACCGCAGGGGTGGGATCAAGAAGCCACCCACAAAGCCCCATTAGTCCGTAGCCGGCCACCAGGGGCAATGCGTTGGGGATGAGGCAGAGCAGCGCGAGGCGCGGTGAGCGGAGCAGCACCAGAATGATGAAGGTCACCACCACAAAAGCGATGGTCAGGCTGTTGCGAAGATCGACGGTTACCTTGTTAATTCCCCGGTAGCCCACCCAGGCTGTGCCAGTGATGTGAGCGCGCGCGGTTTCGGTGTGCGGTGCCATGGCGTCTCTGAGGCGTGCTTCGACCTCCTCTCCAAAGAGCAGGTACTCATTGGCCCCCGGATCCTTGCTGCGCAGCACCATCCGGCCTCTGCTGAAGTCGCTCAGATCCACGATCTCGCTTAGCTGGGGGATGCTCTCTGCGAGCAACAGCAGTTGAGCCACTTCGGCGCGGGTCGCAGGGATCTCCCGACGTCCGACGAGCGCCTCCTGGAGCCCTGCTACCAGCTGCGCAGGGCCGCTCGCCGAGCGGGCGAGATCGTGCTCCAGGCTCTCATCACCCAGCTGTAGCAGGGCGCGCAGCAGGTCCGGGTCCTTCAGCGCACCCGGCTCGCCAACGATGTCGATCTCGGTGCCAATGATGCCGCCCATGCGTTCGTCGATGAGCCGGTTGGCCATCGAGGTCGGGTGCTCGGGAGCAAGCATGGCGGTCAGGTTGTTGTCTACGACCACCTTGCTGCCCATCCAGAGGCTGAGAACCAGGAAGAGAGCAGTGACGAAGAGCACGAGGCCCGGTCTCTGTATCGACAGGTCCGCGCAAGAAGACAGGATGCGGTCTACAACACCTATCCCGCCGCTCTCATCATGGCCAGGAGGAGCGCTGCGTGCGAAGGACAGCACCAGGGGAATGATCAGCACAACCGTTCCGTAGGCAAGCACGATGCCTGCTGCTGCGTACAGACCGAAGCTGCGCAGGATGATCATGTCGGCAGCTTGCAGCGAGAGGAACCCCACAGCGGTGGTCGCGGTGGTAAGGAGGCAGGCCAGCCCGATACGAGAGACCGCCTCGCGGATCGCCTGGTCGCGGACCTCGTTGGTCAGGGTCTCCCCCGCCGCCAGACGTCTTCGAAGCTCTTCATGAAAGCGAGAGACCATGTGGATCGCGTCTGCGACGGCGATCACTGGGATCAGCGTGATGTAGCTCTGGTTGAGAATCCCCATGGGTTCACCGCACAGACCCATAATTCCAAAGACCATCAGCACCGGGACGATCGCCGCGAGTATGGGCGCTACTACCGCGTGGGTGCGTCGAAACAGCGCAATGAGAAGGCCCAGGATCAGCACTGCGATCAGCGGCAGCATGACGAACTGGTCGTGGTAGATGACATCAAAGAAGTCGGCCCGGACTGCGGGTACCCCTGCGGTCTCGAAGTGCAGGCCATTGCGTCCCTCGAAGCCCGCGACTACCGCACGCAGATTGGCGACAATAGGGCGCATCTCGTGGATCTGATCACTACTGACGGCAAGCTCAACGACGATCACTGAGGTGCTCCCGTCAGGGGCTAGCAGCTGGGGGATGAGGCTGGGGTGGTTGAGCAGCTCAGTCCGCCAACTGGCAAGCTCGTCGGGGTCTGCATCATTACTGGGAAGAGCCTCGTCGATGGGGCTCAGGTCCAGCATGCCGGGAAGACTCGAGTGCATACGCGGGCTCTTTGGAAGAGAGTGCACCGTGGCCACTCCATCGCTCACGCTGAGTTGCTCGCTGAGTTCACTGAGTGTCGACAGCCGAGCTGGCTCGAGGAGGTCTCCATCGTCGCTCTGCACGGCGACCATCAGAAGGGAATCGTCGGGCCCCCAGAACTGCTGAAAGTCACGCAACCTTGTGAGCTCCGGATCTTCGCTACCAAAAAACGCCTGGATGCTGAAGTCGACTTCGAGGTTGCGAGCACCCGCAGCGACAGAGAGGACTGCGACGGAGAGCAACAGGCCGACGACGAGACGGTTTCGAAGGACAAGTCTTGCAATCCATTCGAACATGAGTCGACTCCTATGGGGCTCACCGCCACCAACTCAGGTTGGCGGCTGAGAATCGTTTTCGTTACGCCGCTCGTAGCGGGCGACTTCGTAGATTGGGGTGCAGACCAGCACAGTCAGGCAAGGGCCAACAAGGACAAGAGCAGGCTTCGATTCATGGCTTCCCCCTCGGAGTGGTGTCCTGGGAGCTTAGCAACGAGGGCTCGGCATAGGGGCTGGGGAGTGTTCGTCAGGAGCCCTGTGGCGGAGGCAGACATCTCTGTGGCAACGTAGCCAGAAGACGCCATCACCTCGGGTCATAGCGTTCGAGGGAAGACCAGCATGGCCGCGTTCAAAGATGCGAATGTCGCGTTCCTTGTCGAGTCGCCTCACCCGAGCAGTACAGTAAGTCCCCGCCGCTACTGTGCCGATGGTGATGATTTGATTCTTCGTCATGCTGCGATCGGCTCGGCTATGCAGGCTGTCCTGGATCCGAGAGAATGGTCGGCATTATGAGTACAAGAGTACGATTTCCAGGCATTCGGATCACCGCCAACGGCAACCAACTTGTCGGTGTGTACGTCGAGAACCGTATCACGCAGGGTGGGGTGTTCTACCCAATCACCTCGTCGACGCAGATGGGCGAGACCTACGAGGAATCGCGCGCTAAGGGCGAACTCAACGTGTTCGGGCGGTCGAAGATCGCCATCGAGACGGAGGGCGAGCACGCCGCTCAGGGAGGCGCCATTGCCTTCTCCGTGACGGGCCGTAGGTCGGTGAATTTCACGTCGGGCCAGGGCATCGTCTACGCGGTAGAGCAGTACTATCACGCGCCCGGCAAGCTCTCGAC
>CAZEIY010000221.1:0-7099 GCA_964512375.1 uncultured Rickettsiales bacterium
AGGAAGGCGCGTCCGAAGGATCCGCTCGCAGTCCGCCACCTTGATGCAATGCACCGGCTCTCTCGCTCGCAGGGCGCTGAATTCGTGGCCATGACCTATCCCTTTCCAGGGGGGCATCATCTCCATCTTCGGGATGTTCTGGTCGACCTGGGGCCTGCCCGCGGCGTTCCGTTGCTGGACCTCTACGGTAACTTTGAGCACATCTTCACTGAGACGGAGTGGCAGGAAATGCGCACACCCGAAGATCACGTGAACGCGCGAGGTTACCGGGAAATGGGCGAACTCCTGTTCCAGTATCTGGCCGAGAAGAACCTGCTTCCCTGACCTGGTTTCTCGACCTCGCCAAGTGCCCAGATTTACGGGAGTCCCTTTTTCGTTGACACCCCTGATCTGGCTCCCTATAAAGCGGCCTAAGGGCCCTTTCGGGTCGTGATGTGCCCTACGTGGCGTCTCTTCGATCTCCTGGCGGATTGAGAGGCGAGCTGAAAGCTTAGCCAGGATTGACTAGAGGTTGTGATGGTTTCTCCAAGGGCTCTTACCAAAGACGAGGTGATTGATATGGTTCAGCGGGGTGAAAGCCTTGACGGTGCCGACTTGCGCGGCACGGATCTCAGCGGCATCGACCTGGCGGGTCGCAGCCTGCGGAACGCCAAGCTCGGAGAGGCGCTCCTCGTACGTGCCAATCTCAGCGGAACGGACCTCACCGGTGCCAGCCTCTGGCACGCTGACCTCAAATACGCTGACCTTAGTGGCGCCAACCTCGAAGATGCAGATCTCGACTTCTGCAACCTCGAAGGGGTCACCCTCAAGGGCGCACGTATTCGTAAGACTACGTTCCCTCTGAAGCGGGTCACCATGAATGACGTCATGAACTCGGTGCAGACCGGGCGACGACTGACGGTCATGGAGAGCGACGAAGACGACCCGATCTAGGGCTGCTCCTTCAAGGCTCCTAGCTCCTCGGTCCGCTGCGGCTGAGGAGATCCCTACTCTCTAGGCTTCCGGCCCAGAACCCAGTAGTTGTGGGTGGTCGTCACTCCGGCGTGGGTGTGTGCTCGCACTGAGATGCGGTTCGGCCCTTCTTCGGGGATTCCTTCTGCCCTGAGCTCCAAGACCACGGGTGGGACCACGCCCTCTCCCACGTCAGTCGGCGCAGCGCTCAGCACCTTGTCCCGTCCTACTCGCACCTCGGCCCAGTCCAGGCCTGCGCCGGCCTCTACTCGGCCGAGAATCTCGAAGGGACCGCTGGCACTGCTCGGCGGGTCGGTAGGCTGACCGTGTGGAAAGGTCATTTCCACACGCGCGGGTTCTCGCCATCCGGTGTCCATTCCGTCGGCGCCAGTAGGCAGTTCCAGATCCAGCGTGCTGGATACCCCTGTACTACGATCTCGGGCGCGAACCTTCAGCGAGATCTTTGGCAGTGCAGCGGCATCGCGCACCCGCAGCCTAAGAGACACCGTCCCCGTCGCGTCCGGCTCAAGACTCTCTAGAGAGCGGTACTGTTCGAGCAGTTCCACTCCTTCATCCTCGGGCCGGCCGAAACGAAGGCGCAGCTCTCCGCTCGTGCCCTGTCCCTGGTTACGCACCTGGATTGTGGCCTCGACGCGTGTTCCACCGGCTTCTTCCGGCGTTGTTTTGCTCAGTACGCGAAGAGCGAACTCGGGACGAGCGCCACCTCGGGTCACTGAGGTGCCACGGAATGGCCCACCTAGAGGTCCATCATCATCGATGAGATAGAGGCGCCAGGGATCGAGGCGGCTCGGAGCGCCAGCATGTACTGAGATCGGTACTTCACGCTGTAGGGACTTGCCTGGCTCGATATCGCCGAGCAGGAAGTCGATGTTGTCGAGCACTGAGTTCGAACTGCGGAGCCGCGCGCGCAGGCCCCGCACCCTGTCGGGACCTGGGTTGTGCACTCGCACGACCGCCATGGTCTCCTCTCCCGCCTCAAGCCGGTCGGGCAACAGTAACTCAGCGTCCAGCTTGGGGGGGGCGCCCATAAAAGCGCTACGGACCGCGTCCCCACGAGCGGGAGTGCGGGCCATCCAACGGGGTGATCCGCCAGGCTTCAGATGGATGTCGCGCAGCGCAGCCATCGAGTGGAGTCGTTCCGACTGAACTTCCTGCCAGCTCTGTGCACGCGGGCCTGCCAGCTGGATCAAGTGTTGTCGGTCGCCCTTGCCCTTGGCGGCTACCAGTACATCGTGGGCCAGACGTAGGGCCATGTCGTTGAAGAGGGGTTCGCCGAGGTCGCCAGCCAGATCGCTCATGCCGGGCGTCTCATCCTGGTCCGCGGCCTCGAAGCCCGTCTCAGTGGTGCTTTCTGGGGCCGGGCTGTCTTCGGCATTCGGTTGCACGTCACTTGCGGACGGCGCGTCGGGATCCCAGCCGTCGAGGACTCGCGCCGCGAGGAGCGACATCGTCGGCGCGGAATTTCGACCACCGATTGCTGTTGCTCGTCCTGAGCCAGGGTTTCTCCTGCTGTCTAGTCCACCGTGTCCTACCTTGCCGCCGAGCAGCTCGGGCGGCTCGCGGAACGTGTCTGGCAGGGTGATCTGGTGAGGATCGAGCCACATCGTGCCCAGGAGCACGTCAGGGGTCACGCCGACCGTGTTCACGAAGGTGTCTTCGGGTAGGAGGTAGCGCGCAACGGTTAGCTTCATTGAGACCTTCTCACCGGTCTTTCGAAGCGGATAGATCTTCTGCACTGTTCCCTTGCCGTAGGTCTGGGTGCCGACCGTGAGCGAGCGCCCCAGCATCTTCAGAGCACCCGCAACGATCTCGGCTCCGGAGGCGGTACGCCTGTCCACCAGCACAGCCACAGGTCCCGTGTAGCGGAGTTGGTCCGCCTTTGCGTCAATACGCGGCGTCAGGCGGGAGACCGGCTTGCCGTCCGGCCCCTCGGTACGGATGATCGTTCCTTCTTCGACGAAGTAATTGACGATTCGGGAGGCGTGGCGCATTGAGCCCCCCGTGTTGCCCCGCAGGTCGATCACCAGACCGCCGAGGAGGCCACTCTGCTGCAGTTCTGCGAGGTGTCGCTCGAATTCCTTGCTCGTCTTGCGGCTGAAGCGTTCGATTCGGATCAAGCCGATTCCATCTCTCAGGGACTCGGACTCGATGCTTGGCACGAGCACTTTCTCGCGAATGAGCACGAAGATGCGTGGCCCCGATTCGTCGCCGCGGATGATGGTGAGCACCACGGGTAGCCCTTTGGGTCCGCGAATACGCTCGACAGTTTCCTCGACTGTGAGGCCGGCTGTAGGGACGCCGTCAACGTGGGTGATGTGATCGCCCGCTTTCAGCCCGGCTCGGCCCGCTGGTGCATCGGGAAAGGGCTGGATCACCCTCATCTTGCCCCCCCGCTTTCCGATCGTAGAACCGATGCCCACCAATGTTCCCTGAAAACGGGTGTTGAACTCATCCAGGGATTCGCCCGCGAAGAGTCGTGAGTGCCGATCGATGGTGCGCAGCATGCCGCGCAGGGCGGCCTGTTCGAGGACGTCACGGCTCAAGGGTTCGATGGTGCCGTTCACCGACGCTATGAAGTCGAGCACTTCATCGAGGCGAGACTCCAGGGTCCCGAGGTCGGCAACATCGACATCGAAGCTCTCTACAGAGTCTTCTCCTACCGAGACGAGCAGCGTCTGGGCGTCTTTCTCTGTAACCAGAAGGGCGGGGTCGAGGTGCTCCACGTGCTGAATGGCGGCAGCAAGCATGCGCTGGGGCTCGACAGCTTCGGGGTGGAGGTAGAGGCGGTCGATGATTCCGAGCGCCTTGTTCAACAGGGGGCTGACTCCCTCAGTCTGGGCTGCAATCCCAGCGCGGGCGGTGCTCGTCGCTGCGAGTGGCGCTAGGTTGCTGAGTAGCAGCAGGAGTACGGCGGCGGGCAAGGAGAGCGAGGTGGTTGATCGGCGGAGAGGCATGGCCGGCGATGATAGCAGTCGGGCTTGAGGCGGCTTGCCATGCTAAGTTCGCGCGCCGTGGAACGAGATGTACTAGCCAGATTGCTTGAAGCAGTGCGCACCGGTGAGACGAGCCCCGATGAGGCGCTCTCGGAGCTGGAGCGGCCTCCTATCGAGGATCGAGGATTTGCGCAGGTCGATATCCACCGAGCCATCCGGCTGGGCCTGCCCGAGGTGGTCTTCGGGGGTGGCAAGACCTACGAGCAGATCCATGGCATCGCTCAGGCCCTGCTGGATCGGGGGCAGAGGGTGTTGGTAACTCGTCTGGCCGCCGAGGCCGCCGAGTCCTTGTTGTCACACTTCTCGGCTGCGGAATACCACCAGCAGGCGCGCTGCCTCACCATCGAGCCGGAAGGCTATCTGAGGGCTGAGCCGGTGGGTGATGTCCTCATCGTCAGCGCTGGCACCTCCGACATTCCCGTCGCCGAGGAGGCCAGGGTCTGTGCCGAGGCGTTTGGTAATCGGGTCGAGACCATCTTTGATGTCGGCGTCGCTGGCCTGCACCGCATCCTCGCCCAGCGCGATCGTCTTGTGCAGGCTCGGGTAGTCATTGTGGTGGCCGGTATGGAAGGCGCCCTGACGAGCGTAGTGGGGGGGCTGGTGCGTCGCCCTGTCATCGGCGTTCCCACCTCAGTGGGCTACGGAGCATCCTTCGATGGACTCGCTGCCCTGCTAGGCATGCTCAACAGCTGTTCGGCTGGCGTGACGGTGGTCAACATCGACAACGGCTTTGGCGCGGCCTATGCGGCGACTCTTATCAATCGCGGTGATCTCGACTGATGGGCGCTCGACTTCACATTCACATTGATCCGTATTCTGGGCTCTCGGGCGATATGTTCCTTGGCGCTCTCGTTGACGCTGGGGTCGAGTTGACAGCCCTCCAGGGCCCCCTCGCTTCCATGGGTCTGCCACACTGGCACCTTGAGCAGGGAGAACAGCGGGACCACCGAGTCGGAGGAACCAAGGTGGATGTCGTGCTCGAAGAGGGCCACGACCGCCATCATCGCCATCTGGGTGACATCACTGAGCTCATTGAGCAGAGTTCTTCGTTGCCCGAGCCAGTGATAAGCAAGGCCTGTGAGGTGTTTCGGGTGCTGGCGGAAGCAGAGGCGGAGGTGCATGGCACCAGCCCCGACGAGGTGCACTTTCATGAAGTTGGTGCCACCGACGCGATCATCGACATTGTGGGCACGGTTCTGGGTTTCCACCTCCTGGGACCAGGCTCGATCAGCTGCGGTGCCCTTCCATTGGGAAGTGGCTTTGTGGAGTGCGAACACGGCACGATTCCTGTGCCCGTGCCCGCTACCGTCGTCTTGCTCCGCGGTCTGCCAACGATCCCTGCGAGGGGCGAGCATCCCACCGGGGAACTCGTCACTCCGACCGGTGCAGCTCTGGTGCGTTGTCTGGTTGATGACTTTGGTTCCGCGCCGTCGATGGTTCTTGAGCGCGTCTCCTATGGATTGGGCAGCCGCGACAGGGGCCTGATCCCAAATGCTCTTCGACTGCTCACGGGTGAACGCGATGAGGACAGCGGCGATCTGGTCGAGGTCATCACCACGACCATCGACGATCTCGACCCCCGCCTGTTTGGTCCGCTGGTTGACGATCTGTTTGCCGCCGGCGCTCTCGATGCGACGCTGCGTCCGGTTTTTGCCAAAAAGGGCCGCCCTGCTACCGAGGTGCTGGTTCTGGCTCCCCCTCAGGCGAGCGTCATTCGAACCTTGAGTGATCTGCTCTTTCGTGAGACGACGACCTTCGGATTACGCTTGCGCAGGGAGCGGCGCGTAGTGCTTGAGCGCCGTTTTCGGAAGGTGCAGAGCGAGTTCGGCGAAGTGGTGATCAAGGACGGACTGCTGGCGGGAGAAGTTGTCACCAGCCAGCCGGAGTTCGAATCCTGCGCAGCGCTGGCTCGTCAGCTCGACATTCCGGTCAGACAGGTCCTGGACGCTGCGGTCCGTGCCGCTGCAGTCGGCTTCTCTCCCAGTGGGGTGGATGAGAGTGAGTAGATAGGGTGCTGCTCCGCCCCTTCTTCGCCTGTCTTCCGGTCTATCGAGGTGGGAAGCGGCTCGAAGCTGCTCCATCCAACTCGACAAGCGGTCCCCCTACGTCGTATGAAAGACTTGTTGTTGGTGTTCAGGAGTTTTCAGTGCATTTTTCCCTCTTCCGTATCCCCATCCTCGTACTCATTGCCGTGGCTGCGGCCCTGCTTGCGCTTCACCTCCCCGGTGGAGCTGTGGGCGCCGACCGCGACCCGCTTCCGCCTGAGCTGAGCGCCGCTGACATCATCGGTAAGAGCGCTGCTCGGCGCACGGTCACCAACTCTGAGCAGACGATGGTCATGGAAATCTTCGACAAGATGGGTCGCTCCCGGGTGCGCAAGATCGTCTCGCGGGTAAAGGACTCCGATGGGGTCTCGAAGTCCCACGTGGAGTTTGTAGAGCCCGAGGACGTTAACGGAGTACAGTTTCTGACCGTTCAGAATCCCAACGGCGAGGACTTCCAGTGGCTGTACATGCCTGCGTCGGGAGTGCTCAACCAGATCTCGGGCTCGTCTCGGCGTGGCTCGTTTATGGGCTCGGACTTCAGCTTTGAGGATCTTACCGTCGGCCAGGTGGGTGATGGCGATCACTCGTTGATGGCTGCGTCGAGCATCGAGGTCGAGGGGAAGCCTGTAGAGGTTCACGTGGTGCAGAGCATTCCCAAGGCCGAACTCAAGTCCGCCTACACCCGGATCGTCACCTATATCGAGAAGGCTCGATTAATGCCCCGCAAGGTCGAGTTCTTCGGCAAGAAGGGCGTTCACGTCAAGACCATGACCATCCTGGAGGTCCAGGATAAGGGTGGTGTTTTTGTGCCGATGCGGACTCGCATGGAGAATCTCAAGCGAGGCACGAAGACAGAGGTGCGCGTTGAGGCAGTCGAGGTGAACCTGCCCTCTGAGAAGCTCCCCGACTACCTGTTCACCCCTGAGTCGCTGCAGAGCGAGGGCTGAGCCAGCTTGCACTTGTTGCGGTCCCTGCTCCTTCTGGGAGCGTCGCTGCTTCTGCTTCCCAGTTCGCTTGCAGCCGCCACCCCGAGCGCTTCATCCGCCCCCCCGCAGGTCGTCACCGGGGATAACGAGGCGGTAGCACAGC
>CAZEIY010000222.1:0-7077 GCA_964512375.1 uncultured Rickettsiales bacterium
TGTCTGGTGGGGGTCTTCTTCGATGTCCTCGGGCCAGTGATAGTCGCTATCTATCCGCCGCAGTGGGGCGTCACTCTGACGGAAGAAGCCGGGCGCCAGGTCGGGGCTGCCTGTGATCGTTGAACTCAAGTAGTCAGCCAGTCCCTCACCTAGAGCGCCGTCTCCCCAGCCACCGGCGCCGGGGATGATGTTCCAGACGTGAAAGCCGTGTCCGTATTCGTGATAAATGACGTCCGCAACGCGTGCCGTGTTGTTGCAGCCCTGGCCTTGTACGACGAAGTTCAGTGTCGACTCCTCGTCAAACCAGGCATTGCAGCGGCTGTCGTCGCTGTTCACTCGGGTGACGACTTCTTCCTCTGCCCACGGGAAGTCTGGACGGATATTGAGCGCATAATCACGCACCGTGTGGGTTGAGACGTGGGCATCGATCTGCGATAGCTGCCGGCGTTGATTTACAGCAGAGAGGCTCTCGTCGGGAGAGGCGACAAGGATGTCACCGTCTGAGGTGAAATCTGCGCTGAAGACAGCCCGACCATTACTATCGAGGGCCTGAATGTCGAACCACTCGGACCCAGTGCTCCAGTTCAACTGGATGGGACCACTGCCTGTAAAGGCGAACAGGCCATCGACATCCGTGGAGAGAGCTGCGCCCGTTCCACTGAGCTCGGCATGTGCCATGGGCGAGGTCGCGGTCCCATTGCCGGGGAAGCGGTCGTCGTGTTCAGCTACTATCTGGCCGCCCATAAAGCGCAACATCTCTCGCCAGCCCAGGAACTCGCCACTGTGGGCGTCGACGAAGACACGCCGACTGCTGGGAAAGTCCTTAGCCGCCAGGCGAAGGCTCCAGGCGAGGCGATAGTCCGCACTTCGTTGCTGTAGCAGAGGTAGGACGACGAGCTCTGCTGCCTGTCGTTCCTGGTAGCTGCCCACCGTCCAACCCATCTCTTTGCTGGCAATGGACTGGGCCTGCAGGGCGGAGAGACGCTCGTTGGCGGACACGGCGATCCCAGGCATGGACTCGAACTGGGCCATGACGAAGCGGTTTGCTTTGAAGCGCAGCGAGATGCGTGCGTCCACGACTGTGATCCCTCGCCAGAGACGACGCCAGGTCAGGGTTGTGATGCCATCACTTCGATCCAGGGACCATGGTTCAAGGTCGTCAGGTGAGATGCCGTCTCCGCCCAGGAGCAGAGACTCTTCGTCGAGAATCTCTTTGCCGAGCACCCAGGCTTCCTTGTCGTCGGAGAGTCGTTCGGGAGCGACGCCCCAGCCGGTGCCTGAGAGTCGAACAGGCGTGCTCGTCGCCTCGTCCCAGATCACTCTCCAGGTGCCGCCGCGTCGGGCGAGGAAGTCCTGGAATTGTGGTGACTGGGACAGTCGAGCCTGAAGGGCGGGGGCTGCGGGCCTGCTCGATGTGTGAATAGCTTGAGCTACCCTGGATGGCCAGGGCTGTGCAGGGGCTCGCGAGGGTGACGATGACGAGTAGAACAGACGCAGACAGTTTCATTCAGCCTCCAACCATCCCCCCAGCGCGACACATTAGCAGCAGGTCAGCCCAAGACCAGTAGTGGTTTTTGCCCGGTGTGTTCTGGCTCGTCGATCTCGCGCTAGAGTGACTGGGCGATGTTCTGTCTGCCCTCCATCCGCCGGGTCTTGTTGGTGAGTGCGTTGCTGTTGTTCGCCTGCGCTGGCGACTCTTCGGAGCGTCAGTCGAACGCGGTGCGCCAGGACTCGGTTCTTCCCCCACCGCTCGGTGAACTCAGCAACTCGTCGGGAGCGAGCCCTGGGGTGACCATCGACCCTGCAAACTGGCGCCTGCCGGACAAAGGGTCTGAGCCAGAGCACCCCCCCTGGCTCAGACTGTTCTTCAGCCAGGACAACCGAGGAGAACTGGACCCCTGCGGTTGTCCAGGCTCCCCCTCGGGCGGCATGGCTCGACGGGCGACGCTGGTCCGTAACTTGCGCCGCCTGCTGCCAGATGCGCTGGTGGTCGAGGGCCCCACCTGTTTGAGCAGGGCAGTGCTGGGGACGGAGGTGGTCCGAGGAGAACACCGATCCCGTGCGCGCCTGCTTCTTGAGCTGCTTGCAGCAACGAAGCCGGCGGGTTTCTTTCCGGGCAACGCGGACTTCGAGGTGATCGAGCCCTTGGAAATGGCACGATTGGGGAGGGCTCTTGAGCTGCCCATGGTTGCGACGAACCTCCTTTCAGGCTTCGCTGAAGGCTTCTATCGGCCCTACCTGGTCGTACCCGTTGAAGGGCGAAGGGTCTTGCTGCTTGGCCTGGTGGCCGCTGCAGACAACGAGGACGTACGCTCGACAGTGCCAGCAGTGGATGCGGTGAAGGCCGCTGACGCGGCGCTTCTGGCGGCACAGAAGGAGCACGGGCAAATCGATTTGGTCATTGCTTTCACCGATGCCGGGGTTCGGGAGCTTGCGGAGTGGCGTACTGGAGGGCTCGACGCTGACATCATGATCACGCCACCGGTCAGTGGAGAATCTGACGACCCGAAGTGGCGGGGGAAGCAGCTGATTATCAAGTCAGAGCCTCTCGGCAGGGCCTTCGGCCGTCTGGACGTGGTCTTTGCAGGTGAAGGACGGGGCGTTCAGCCCCAGCCGTCGCTTGAGTGGGCTCCGCGGCAGGTGGCGTCGATGGAGCAGCTGTACCTGGACAGTGAGTCGCTACTGCTCGCGTCGGAGCAGTCCCCCGCTGAGGTGCCCGAGGAGAAGCTCGGGCTCGATGGCCTCGTAAGGAGGGATCCAAGGAAGGACCCGGAGGAGCTGCGCCGTGGTCTGGCTGAGGCAAAAGACTCTCGTTCCCGGACCCTGGCTGCAGTTGCTGCCATGGAACTGACCAGTCACCTGGCGGTTCCAGGCCTGGTGCTCATCGACCCTGCGCTGGAGGAGGACCGGAGTATCAAGGCGCGAGTGGCAGACTTTCACGGCGCCAACCTGGCGAGAATTAGCGCCGACCTCAGAGCCGGTGACCCTGCGCCTGTCGGCGAACAGTATGCCGGTCAGGACCTGTGCATCGCGTGTCACGCAGAAGAGGTCGCGCAGTGGGCCAGGGGGCCACATGCTCGGGCGTGGCTGGACCTGACCCGCCGTGGGGAGACCCGCAATGCAACCTGCCTTGCCTGTCACACGACGGGATTCGGGCGGCCCGGTGGATTCGCAGACGTCGCTGAGAATGACACCTTGTTGAACGTACAGTGCGAGGCTTGTCACGGACCGATGAGGCTTCATGCCCAGCAGGCTGACCAGGTGGGAGTTCGACCAAGCCCGGGACTACCGATATCGGAGAAGGTCTGCGCGAGGTGTCATGACGGAGAGAACAGCCCTGGTTTCGACTGCGCGAGCTACCTGCGGGCGGTCAGGCACGCGGTCTCTCCCGACGAGGTGGATGCCAGCTTGAGTCGAGTCTGCGCACCGACGCCCGGGCTCAGGTGAAGCCGCGCAGGAAGCGGTCCACCTCTTCTCGCGCCAGTAGACTGACGCAGGTCTCGAGGCATCCATCGCACAGCAATAGCTGCTTGACGCGGTGCATTCGCTGGACCTCGAAGACGGACGATGAGCAGAAAGAGCAGATGTGCTCTTCTTGATTTGAGGTGGTCAGTTCTTCGCGTTGCTGGTGGATGTACGAGATGCACAGATTGCAGAGGTAGACCTGGTTGCCGCTCATCAAGCGGTCTACATCGTGTTTGCTGCGATTACACAGCGTGCAACTCTCGTGACCTCCGGCTCGCGGCGCCCGCGCCGGGCGATGACGAGTTGCTTCTTCCAGGTCGATGATCTTGTCTTGCTGCTCACTGCGGGAAATACCCAGTGAGATCAGGTCAGAGAGCCGACTTGCGTGGGGATCGGGGAGCGTCTCTGATTCTTCGCGGAGCATCCAGATGGCGCGCTGGTTGCCGTAGAACAGCAAGGAGATGGCGGCCGATGCTCGAAGCTCTCTCTCTTCGCTGTCGATGTAGTCAGAGAGGAAGTCTTCGGCGGTCGCAGTGCCCTTCACTGCCAGGGCGAGGAGGAGATAGGCGCGGTACTCGCGTAGCTCGGCGCGGACGTCTTCGATGGCGTTTGAGTAGGCGGTGAGGTCGTCGTCGACCTCTCTTCGTCGCTGTGCTCTCTTCTTCAGGTCCTCCTCGCTGATCTGGAAGGCGTTTGTGATGGCCTCTTCGGGGATGTACTGACTCAGCAGGAGCAGCGCTCGGCCGAGCTTGCGCGAGAACCAGCGCGCCGGGTCCTCCAGCTGGTCCAGGATCTGGTCGACCCGATGTCGCCGCGAGAGCTCATAGAGCTGCTCCCACATCTGGAAGCGCAGCGAGTCCGTACGTACGGTCTCCACGATCTCCGAGAGGTTCGCGAATGCTGTTACGCCCAGTTCCTGAATCTGGGCGAGGAGCACGTCGATTCGCCGGCGAGATTGACCTCGCTTGCCCTTGTAGAAACGCCGCCCCCCGTCGAAGCTGCCCTCGCTCTCAAAGGTAGCGATTTCAGACCGAAGCTCTGCGAACAGCCAGCCGAGATCACCGCGAACGTAGTAGGTCTTCACCAGTTCGACGTAGGCGGGGAAATAGTCCGCTTCCTCAGCGAGAATCGCCTCGAAGCGGTCCGAAGCCGAGTCGTACAGGCGTTCATCAAGATCGATGCAGCCGAGGGAAAAGCGGGCGAGCAGGTTGTCCTCTTCGATGATCAGGGCGCGGTGGCATGCATCCCTTGCGCGCTCCCAATCACCCTGTTCGAGGTAGGCGAGGCCAATCTTGGAGTGGCACAGCGCGGAATCAGGCTCTTCCTTGAGAAACTCCCGGAAGTGATGGATTGCGCTCGTGTAGCGTCCCATCGAGAACTGAGTCAGGCCGAGATAGTAGTTGGCCGTGACTCCGTGTTCGGGATGCTGGAGTAGCCGATTGAAGAAGCGGCGGGCGTAGTTGTACTGGCGGGTATGCAGAAAGAGCTCGCCGAGGTCTCGGTAGATGTTGCCGAGGAAGCTCTCGAACGGCTTGAGACGTAGGGCCGTGACCAGGTGGTAGATCGCGCGGTCCATCAGCTCGTCGCTGGTCTTGAATCCGTGGCTTCGCGCAGTGAAGAAGAGCGCGCCGCCCAGGTTGTAGTGGCCTTGCCACAGGTCTGGGTCGAGCTGGGTCGCCTGGGTAAATGCGTCCACGGCTCGACTGTGATTGCCGCGCTGCTTGTGGAGGTTTCCCAGGCCGACGTGTGCGAGGGCGTCGTCTGGCTCCTCGCTCAGGGCATCCTTGTAGTGCTGTTCGGCGAGCTCGAGGTCGCCAAGTCCGTAGGCGGCGTTGGCCAGCAGATTGTAAGCACGTGCAGAGCCCCCGAACTGGTCGAGGACGGACTCTGCCAGCTCCATACCCTCGCGAAAGCACTCCTCGCCCTCACCGTAGTAGTAGCCCTTCTGAAACCAGGCTTCGGCTAGGTCGAGCATGGTCTCTGGGCTGGCCTCCTGATTCTGGAAGCGTTGCTTGAGTCGGTCGATCTTCCAGTCGTGGCGGTGTTCGGACGGCATTATGGAGTCTGCGCAGTGTAAACCATGCTCTCTTTGTGGGCTGCCCCCTGCATGCTGTGATTGCTTCGGCGTGGTAGCCTGCCCGCGCCCGGCCCGCCCCATGGCGCCTGGGCAACGAGGACCACATGAGCAGATTCTCTTCGGGCATGGCGTTTCTCTCTCTTGCAGTGTTTCTGCTTGCGCCCGGGAGCGGGTGGGCGCATGGCGGCGAACACGAGGAGGACCTCAGCTTCAACATCCATCACGTCCGCTATGACGTGAGCGGGACGGGGCTCTCGGTGGTCTCGAGTCCCTCTACGTTGCGTCTCTTGCAGGGCGGGGGAGGGCTCACCTTCTTCGTTGCGGACCGTCCCTTCTCGCTCTACGACAACCGAAGTGAGGAAGCAGAACTCTGGGGTGTCGTGATCCAGTCCATGGTCGGCATAGACCTGCATGGAACGATTGGTTTTGGCATCGCTGATCTCGGTGTCCACTTGCCGATCATTCCGGTCACTGTTTGGGGCTCAGACCCCACCGACGGTGACTTTCCGGTACCGAGTAGTGACTCGGCAGGCATCGGTGATCTGACCCTGGTGCCTAAGCTGCGCATCCTAGATCCAGCGAAGCGCCCCTTTGGCCTCGGACTCCAATTGCCGGTGTCTTTTCCTACCGGAGCAAAGAGCCCCTACCTGAGCGAGGGTGGTGTGAGCTTTGCCGTCGATATCCTTGCCGAGCTCCGTCTCAAGGGCTTCCGCGCGCTGGTCAACGTGGCGCCGCTGCACCTGAGGCCCAAGGTCGAGTACGGCGGCTTCAAGAGGCAATTCGGCATGAGCTGGAAGGCTGGAGTCGCGATGACGGCCTTGCGCAGGATTGCAATCCGCGGGGAGATATGGGGCACAGTCGGCTATCAGGGAGAGCACAGCAGGGCGACTGCAGAGTGGGCTGTCTCTGTATCTCTGAAGCCCTCGGATGAGGTCCGTTTTGAGTTGGGCGCAGGCAGCGGCATCACCGGTCTGGGCACCCCCGCATTGCGGGCCTTTGGCGGCGTTCGCTTTACCTCGCCAGATCGACGGGACAAGGACGGCGATAGCCTGGTGGATTCTAAAGACCAGTGCCCGGAGGAGGCGGAGGACTTCGATGATTGGGACGATGATGACGGCTGCCCCGATCCGGACAACGACGACGATGGAATCCCCGACACGAGCGATGCCTGCCCTCTGAATGCAGAGAACCTCGGTGTCGGAGACGACAGCGATGGATGCCCCGATCTCGATGAGCCCGCGGAAGAGATTTCGGAGGAACCGGCAACTGCTGACGAAGCCGCTACCGAAGAGTCAGACGACGAAGAAGAGTCAGACGACGAAGAAGTGCAGCCGGTCGAAGTAGAATCGGGTGATGAAGCTGAGCATGGAGGCGAATAGAGAATGAAGTCCCATCTTCAGCGAGCGGCCCTCTCCTTCCTGATCTTGTTGCTCGTCGAGCTACTGGTCCTATCAGCGCCACATCAAGTGATGGCAGGCAACGACGACGACGACTCGGCCGGCGACGACGACGACTCGGCCGGCGACGACGACGAC
>CAZEIY010000223.1:0-7065 GCA_964512375.1 uncultured Rickettsiales bacterium
CCCTTCAGTAGCTCCTCGGGGGTGAGGTCGGTTCCTGGAGGTGCGTTGCTGAACCACGCGAGGCTTAGAGAGGTCGCCATGAACAGCGCGGCCACGGTGGCGGTGATCTTGCTGAGCAGCGAGACTCCTCCCGTTGCCCCGAAGACCTCCTGGCTCGCTCCGCCCATAGCCGCGCCAAAGTCGGCGCCCTTGCCTGGCTGCAAGAGCACAACAAGGATCAGGAAGAAGCAGAGTGTGATGTGCAGTCCGGTGATGAAGATTTCCATGACGTTCCTTACTGGTTCCGTTCAAAGCGAATTATAGCGTCGAAGGACTCGGCGTTGAGGCTTGCTCCCCCGACGAGGGCACCGTCGATATCGGGTTGAGACATGATCCCGGCGACGTTTCCAGGCTTGACGCTACCTCCATAGAGGATGCGAAGCGAGCGCGCAGTGCCGGTGTCCCACTGAAGTCCGACCCAGGAACGGATCGCCTGATGAACTTCCTGAGCCTGCTCTGGACTGGCAACTCTTCCGGTTCCGATCGCCCAGACGGGTTCGTAAGCGACAACAACACGCTCCATTTCGGATGACGTGAGTGCGCTGAGGCCGTCTTCGAGCTGTCCACGTACTACCTTGAGGGTTAGGTTGGCATCGCGTTCATCGCCGGTCTCACCGCAGCAAAAAATGGTCTGTAGGCCTGAGCGGAGAGCCGCCCGAACCTTGGCAGCCAGATAAGCGCCGGACTCTTTCTCGTAGCTGCGCCGCTCGGAGTGTCCTACAAGGACGGCTCCGCAGCCGGCAGCGCGAAGCATCTCACCAGACACATTCCCTGTGTAGGCCCCGCCCGCCTCGGGGTGGAGGTCCTGTCCCCCGACAACGATGTCCGTGTTCTGCAGTGCTGCGAGGACAGGTTGGATGCTCAGAGCAGGTGGGAAGACTGCGACATCGACGGCCGGCAGGTCGAGACAGACCTTGCGCAGCTCGCGAGCCAACTCAGCACCCTCCTCGGGAGTGCCATTCATCTTCCAGTTGCCTGCAATCATCGGCCGACGAGAAGACATCAGTTGCCCTCCAAGGCCTTGAGGCCAGGCAATTCGCGCCCTTCGATGTACTCGAGGCTTGCGCCACCACCGGTCGATACGTGGGAAAATTGGTCGGCGAGTCCAAAGAGCGCGACAGCAGCAGCAGAGTCGCCACCACCAACGACCGAGAAGGCTCCCGAGCCCGCCACAGCCTTCGCGACTCCTTCGGTTCCAGCTTGGAAAGCACGTTTCTCGAAGACACCCATCGGGCCGTTCCACAAGATGGTCGCAGCGTTTTGAATCTCGAGGGAGTATCGCTCGACGCTGGAGGGGCCGATGTCGAGGCCCATCATTCCATCCTCCAGGACCGTAACCACCTTCGCTTCATCCTCGCGGTCGAATCCAGGAGCGACGATATGATCGTTGGGCAGCAGGATCTTGACACCCAGGCTCTTGGCCCGCGAGAGCATCTTTCGAGCGAGCCAGACCTTGTCTTCCTCGACCAGCGAGTTGCCAGTGGGAAGGTCCTGTGCGCGGAGGAAGGTGTAGGCCATAGCCCCCCCGATGAGGAGGCTGTCTACTCGCCCCATGAGCGCGTCGATGACTCCGATCTTATCGGACACCTTGGCGCCCCCGAGGATGGCCAGGTAGGGCTTCTCGGGCTCGCCGTTGAGATTGCTTAACTGCTCAAGCTCACGCTGCAGTAGAAAGCCGGCCGCAGCCTGACCGGGGAACAGAGAGGGGAGAACCGAGACCGATGCATGACCCCGGTGTAGTACACCGAAGGCATCCGACACGTAGCAGTCTCCGAGCTCGGCCAGATGACTGGCGAAGCTTGCTTCACCCGCCTTTTCGCCTGCGTGAAAGCGCAGGTTCTCGAGGAGAAGAACTCCGCCTTCAGGCAACTCGTTTGCGAGCTTGCGGGCACCCCAGCCGACGCAGTCATCGGTGTGCAGGATGTCGCAGTTGAGCAACTCAGCGAGGCGCATGGCGCATGGCTCGGTGCTGAAGCGATGGTCTACTTTTCCCGAAGGACGTCCGAGGTGACTCATCAAGATCAGGCGCGCGCCCTGTTCACGCAGGTGTTGGATGGTGGGAAGAGCCGCACGGATGCGGGTGTCGTCGCTGACCTTGCTGCCGCTCTCGTCCATGGGCGTGTTGAAATCCACACGGACCAACACGCGCTTTCCGGCTACATCAAGTTGCTCGAGGCTGCGTAGTAGGCTCATTCTGTCGGTTCTCTTCAGCCCGCGACCAGTCGGGTGAGGTCGGCCATGCGGCTTGAGAATCCCCACTCGTTGTCGTACCAGGAGAGGACCTTCACCAGGGAACCGTCACCCACGTCGGTGGACAGAGCATCGACCACTGATGAGTGCGGGTTGCCGATGTAGTCACAGCTGACGAGCGGCTCATCAGAGACCGCTAGCACTCCCTTGAGGGGCCCCGCTGCTGCGGAACGTAGCGCGCCGTTAACCTCATCTCTGGTTACAGAGCTTTGCCCCAGTCGGACCACGAGATCGACAAGGGAGACGTCCGGTGTCGGGACGCGCACGGCCATTCCGCTCAGCTTTCCCTTGAGGGCTGGAAGTACCAGTGATACCGCTTTGGCTGCGCCGGTAGTGGTCGGAACCATGTTTTGAGCGGCCGCGCGTGCACGACGTGGGTCCTTGTGGACGCGGTCCAGGATGTTCTGGTCGTTCGTGTAGGCGTGAATCGTCGTCATCAGGCCCTGCTCGATGCCGCCGAAGTTCTCGTGTAGGACCTTGGCGACGGGGGCCAGGCAGTTAGTCGTGCACGACGCGTTGCTGATGATGCGGTGCGAAGCAGGATCAAAAGTGTGGTCGTTGACGCCCATGACGATGGTGACGTCGGGCTCGATTGCAGGGGCAGAGATGATGACGCGATTTGCGCCCCCAGCGAGCAGGCGGCCGGCACCTTCGCGGTCGCGGAAGATGCCGGTACACTCCAGCACCACGTCGCACCCGGCGTCGCCCCAGGGAACCTCTTCGGGGTTCCGAATCGAGGTGCAGCGGATATCTTGTCCCTTTGCATGGATTGTTCCGTCCCCAGCTCTCACCTCGTACGGGAGCGTGCCGTGGACGGTGTCGTACTTCAGGAGCGGTGCGAGCTGTTTCGGCTGAGCAAGGTCATTGATGAGGACTGGGATCAGGTCGTCCGTTTCGAGCAGGACCCGAAGCACGCACTTTCCAATTCGACCGAAGCCGTTGATGCCGACACGAATGGCCATTGAGGGATCTCCTGGGACAGATGTGAGCAAAGCCTATGCAGCACGGAGGCTGCCCGGGCGGGCGCGCAAGGGTAATGGTTGCGTGTCCATTGATCAACTCGCCTGAGGTGGACTTCTGGTGACGGTCTTGGATGCTGGGCGTAGTAGTGGCAATTCAGCCAAGGTAAAAGGCCAGACAGATGCGCTACAGAATCACAGGCCTCGCCCTTCCGGAGTCAGTTGCTGAGGACCCACGGCAGCTGGCAGAGGTGTTGGCTCGGGCGCTCGGGGTGGCTACTACCGACCTGACTTCCCCTGAGGTCGTCAAGCACTCTCTTGACGCTCGCCGTCGCCCCGCTCGTCACATCTGGTCAGTGGAAGTGGATGTGGCCGAGGCCAGCCAGGTGCATCCGAGACCCCCGCGGGGTGCCCATGTGAAGCTGCTCGACGCAGCGGCGCCGCCTTCGGCGAAGTATGCCACCGGGGTACATGCCAACGCTGCTCCGTCCTATTTGCAGATGGCTGGGTTTCAGCCCGTAGTGATTGGAGCGGGGCCAGCGGGAATGTTTGCGGCTTTGGCTCTGGCTCGAATGGGCAACCCACCGCTTGTCATAGAGCGTGGCGAGCAGATGGAGGTCAGAGAGCGCAAGGTCGAGGAATTCTGGAGGGGTGGTGAGCCAGATGCTGAGAGCAACGCACTGTTCGGGGAGGGTGGGTCCTGTGCTTTCAGTGACGGGAAGATCTATACCCGAACTCGGGATCACCTGGTCTCTTCGGTGCTGCGCGAGTTGGTGGAGTGCGGCGCTCCGTCACGGATTCTCATTGAGGCACGCCCGCACATAGGCTCCGAGGTGCTGCGGGAACTCATCATCGCTATGCGGAGTCGTCTGGAAGAGTTGGGTGTCGAATTTCGGTACCGAACGAGGGTCAGCGACTTGCTCACAGAGGGAAATCGGGTGATTGGGGTCCGCCTCTCAGACGGTGAGGAGCTGAAACAAGGCCCCGTGATTCTTGCCCCGGGACACTCAGCCGTAGACAGCTTCGAGATGATGGCCGCCGCGGGAATCCCTCTTGAGCCCTGGCCGACAGCGATTGGCCTGCGTATCGAGCATGAGCAGAGCTTCATCGATCGTTCCCAGTACAAGATGGAGCACCCTCGAATGACGGGGCTTCCCCCGGCGGAATACCACCTTGCCTTTCATTGTGATGATGGCCGCGGGGTGTACAGCTTCTGCATGTGTCCTGGCGGTCGAACCATCTGCGTGTCCAACCACCCCGACCGACTGGTGACGAACGGTACGGGGCTCTCTGCTCGAGGTAGCAGCGTCGCCACAGCGGGGGTGGTCGTGCAGGTGCGGCCCGAGGACTACAGCATGTTCGGTGATCCTGCGACCCATCCGCTGGTGGGCTTCGACTTCCTTGCACACTGGGAGCGCCGAGCATTTGAGATGGGTGGTGGGGGATTCGTAGCTCCTGCGCAGCTGGTCTCGGACTTTGTGGACGGGCGTACAGGCTCTGAACCTATAGACACCAGCTATGGCATGGGTACGCATCCAGCGAACCTGAGAGATTGTCTGCCGACACCCGTCGCTAATGGGATTGCCTATGCGTTGGTGTCCTTTGGGAGGCGAATGCACGGCTTCGATGGCCCGAAGGCAGCGTTGCTGGGCGTCGAGACACGGACCAGTTGTCCGGTGAGAGTGCTCAGGGACACCGAAGGCCGCGCCCAGGACTTTCAGGGACTCTATCCAGCAGGAGAGGGTGCTGGATATGCAGGTGGGATCGTGTCGGCAGCCATTGACGGGATTCGCGTCGCCGAGTGGTGCTTGAAGCACGCGGGTCGATCTGGACTGAGCTAGTTGGTAGTTGACTGCTCGCAGCGCTCAAGTAGCCAGCGAAGCAGATAGGGCCAGGTGTGCTGGGGAGCCTTCTTGCCGAGAAGGATGTCCAGGTGGCCCCAGTGCACCTCTTCGTTGATCGGGTTGAAGATCTTGAAGGTCTTGTCGCTGCTCTCGCTGCGGTCATAGGCGGGCCTTGCATCCTCTGGGGGGAGCATGCGGTCTCGGTCTCCCGCGACGACCAATAGGGGCACATCCAACGCCGCGAATTCGTCGCCGTAGTTGCGACCATCGATAGCCTCGAAGCTGCCATCGGCTGCCCAGCGCATCATCGTCAGGAAGATGTTCACCCCCGTCCAGTCGAAGCCCTTGAGGAGGCGCTCCTGGACGACGTGCGGTTCGGTAGAACCGGGCACCCAACCGGCGAGAGGGAAGGCCGCGGATATTGCGTCAGCGGCTTCGAACTGCTCCGCCACGATCTTTCCCATGAAGCGAGTCTTGATGCTGGCGCTGAGTCGCGTCAATGCAGAGTTCTCGCGAGCAATCCGGCCGACGAGGCGTCCCGCTGAGCGGGTCACCGGGTTCGAACCGAAGCTGAACATGCCCGCCACCGTCACCACTCCGGCGAGGCACTCGAGCACTCGGGGTGCGGCGGCATAGCAGACGGCCCCACCCAGGCTGTGTCCCATCAGAAAGATCCTGTCGCTGCCGCTGTATGCGGCGACTGCCGGAATCACCGAAGAGGTGTCGACGACGTATTCTTCGAAGGAGTTGGCGGGAGTGCTGCCAAAATCTCGTGAGCGACCGTGACCGGTAAGCTCGAGATTGTAGGTGTCCAGGCCTGCGTCGGCGAAGTAGTTCACCAGTGAGCGAGTGCTCAGGTGCCAGGTGTATCGGTTCTGGGCGAAGCCGTGGACGAGGAGCACTACCCCTCTGCGTTCTAGATCGTCGCGGTACTTGCGTACCAGGGCGAGGCTGCGTCCCGAGGAGACTCGAGCCCGCAGGACTTCCTTGTTGAAGCTGCCAAAGCTGGCGCCATTGATCGCTTGTTCGACGATCGTCCGCTGTACCAACTCAAGAGTCCCTCCGCCATCACCGCTGGCGTCTTTCGTGGCACTCTGCTCCGCCATCGGCCCCGCGCTGACTTAGCGGGAGACGCGTTCGCGGCGTCGCTTGTCCTTGGACTTCAGCTTTGCCTTCAGGCGGGCGCTCTTGTTCACCTTCTTCGTGGAACGGACCCGGCTCTTTGGAATCTTCCGTTTCATGTTTCTTCTCCTGGATAGGGGCCTCGAGGCCCAGGTTCTCAGATGTCGCTGAGTTGAATCTCGTCGTCTTGTAGCTGGGCGCGGATGCGAAAGCTAGAGGGAGCGCTCCGACCGGCGCAGTTGGTGGTGGTCATTTCGAGAGTGAGCGCGGCGCTCTTGCTGCCATCTGCCCGGTCGTCATCGATGGCCCAGGTCCCCGACTCTGTACATGTGAAGGGCTCTTCACCGAGGCGGATTGAGGTGCTGGCTGAGAAGCTACCATCCTCGTTGAAGCTCAATTCGTCGTAGACCACAGCTGCCCCAGAGTCATCCACTGTGTGGGCGTAGGCCTTCAGGTTGCATAGTCCGTCGACGAATTTATCCGTCACACCGTGGAAGCGGCTCGGCTGGACGACTGGCTCCTGCTCGGCACTGGCGCTTGCACTCTGTTCTTTGGGGCAACCTCCCAATGTGAGAGCCGAGGTCAGCAGCAACAGAAAGAGCAGGGGAGGACTTATTCTGGTGCGCATGGTGACTCCTCGAACGACAATGTAGACGTGATGTGCAGAAGAATTGAGTCTTGCGATACTCCCTGTCAACCAAGGGCAATATTGGAATGGGGCTTCCCCCGGGCTTGACACCTAATTGGAGGCCCATATAATTCGCGCCGCTTTGCGGGACTAGCTCAGTGGTAGAGCATCGCCTTGCCAAGGCGGGGGTCGCGGGTTCAAATCCCGTGTCCCGCTCCAAAGC
>CAZEIY010000224.1:0-7048 GCA_964512375.1 uncultured Rickettsiales bacterium
ATTGCTCGACACACTCGCACGGCTCGTCGCTGACCAGGAGAGCGCCCTATTCAGTCACGTCGCCGATGACTTCGGTGCGTACCTGCAAGCCTCGCCCGGACCGGATGGCAACGACACCCTCCTCGCTCTTCTTGAAGCAGTCCTCGAACCCCAGGCCGTGTTTGCCGGCCGGCCTCCGATGGTGGAAGCACTGCAGCCGATTGATTCTATCCTGGGTGACTCGACGGCCACAGACCGCCTGGTCGATACCCTGGGAGACCTCTACACGGACGGGGACCTGCAGGTCCTTCCCGGACAGATTCACTCTCTGCTCACTATCGATGTGGCTGGCGCTGGATTGCAGACAGGAGAAGAGACCGCCTTCGAGGCGATGTTCCTGTTGCTCGAGGAGGCGGATGCGCCGGTCGATTGTCCGCTATTTCACCAGGAGAGTCTGGCCATCTTCATTCTTGAGATGATCGCTGGTTGGGATGCTTCCACTCTGGAGGCGCTGGTGCCGCTGACCGACACCCTCGCCCCCACGATGTTGCCGTTGACGAGCTTCCTCTGCTCGAATCCGATCAATTCGGCTGTGATCGACCATTTGCCCTCGATCACGCGCCTCGCCGAGACCGGCGCTTTGCACGCGCTCGTGCCGCTTCTGGACGCTCTCTATGACGGCGGAAGCAGTCACAACAAGCTACGCGAGGTGCTCGACCTTCTGCTCGCCCTGCAGACGGGCGGTGCCATTCCTGCCCTGGGTGACCATGCCCTCGAAGAACTTGACCAGCCCTTCATGGGCAACGTCCTCGAGATCGTCGGTGCCTTTGTTGCACCTGCTGATCCGCAGGCGCAGGGAGACATCCACACGATGCTCCGGGTGATTGATTTCATGGCCTCTCCGCCCAGTGGTCAGGGCTATGAGCGCAGTCCGATCGGTCTGCTCGCTGAGCCTCTTCGCCAGACAGTGAGTCTGGAGAGTGTGAGACTCGCTGACTGGCTGCAGCGGTGGGCCGTTCTGCTGCTCGACGACAGCTCCGAATCCAACAGCTTCTTCGACTACTTTGCACCGCTTCTCGCGCTCGATCCCGACCTGTACTTCGTTTCCAGCGCGGGCGACCTGTTGGGTGACAGCTCGGTGCTGCGCAGTGCGCTGCTCATTCTGGATACCGATGAGGTGGCAGCGGCCATGGCTTCATCCACCGCCCCTGATGGTGACGAAGGGCCTCTTGGGCTCATCGGCCGCATCTCGGCGGACGGAACCCTCGAGGACCTCCTCGCCCTGCTCGCCTGGGCGATGGATCTAATGGATCAGATCGGCCTGACGAGCGCCCCTCCGAGCGAGTAGAGCCACCGACATCTACAGGTCCAGGGGCACCTCAATGAGTTCGTCTCGGCCACCGAGGAGGCGCTTGTTATTCTCGTAGCCAGATCTTCAGGCCCTGGCCCCATCCATTGGAGTAGGAGTTCCAACCAGCCCGGTTAATAGATGACGCATATTCCTGGCCGTCACTGTTGAAACGAGCCGCCCAGCACAACTCTGGGTCAGCGCTCGAGGGGGCTGGACATCTACCTACCCAGGTTGGGTTCATGCTGTTCAACCCGCCATTCATAGCTGAGGACGTGCAGCCGATACTCATGGCGAGGTCCTCGCAGACCTGTGATTGCCCCTGGTTGGGCAGGGTTCCGCCGGGCAGCCACCAGTTCCTGAAGTTCTCGGGACTCGCAATCTGGCGGTACACCTTTTCGAAGCCTGTGCCCCCATTCTCGTATAACTCCAGGCGAGCGATACTGCCGGGTCCGAGTATCGGGACGAAGCGGTCGGCGCCGAATGCGCTGGGCGGCGCATTGGTGAGAAACTGGTTTGCGGAGAACGACGGATGTTGGTTATTGCCGTTCTGGAGCCAGTTCTGCGGCTCGTCGATAGAGTCTGTGTCCGCAAAGTGAACCATCGCGATCAGGGTCCAGCCGCCGCCATCCTCGCTCATGTCGCACCAGGCCTGGAAGGGGGCTGCGCTGCGGTTCGGGTTTAGCCAGAAGGTGTCGTCCCAGGCGGCGTGTCCATCGTCGAGCAGTTGCCGGCAGGAAGTACCGGGGCAGGTCGAGCTGGCGCCGTCGAAGGCCACCAGCGCCGAGTTGGAGTCGTCGCAATCCAGCCAGGCGATGGTTCCGTCACCATCACTGTCGCTGTGGGGGCAGTGGGACACAGCGGTGCCATCGTAGATCACACCATCGTGTTGAGAAGTAGCATCGACAACCGTGCCGGGCTGGTTGCCATCAAAATTCCAGAGAGCCAATGTCCAGGCATCCACTTCAAGCTGGGTCTCGGGAGTGAAGTCCGAGAAATAGCGAACGACCGAGGAGAACCGGACCTCATCGAGGAGACCGTCGAACAGCGCCGCCTCAGAGAGGTTGACTCCGGGTAGGAGTCCAAGGATGAGCTCGAAACTGGTGAGGGATGGCCACTTGTTGGTGTAGCTGCACGCTTCCTGGAGCACGCCATCGAGGTAGATCTGCTTGGTCCCGGTGTTGTTGCCAGTTGCGGCGAGGGTTACAGCGAAGTGGTGCCAGCCCGTCGGCGGCAGCGGCACGTTCAACTGTGCGCAGGAATCCGAACTGTCCCCAGTGGCCCAGGTGAGGCTGCTGTCGGGCTCGATGATGAGAAAGTAGTCACTGTAGTCGCCCTGTGATGGGTCGGCGGCCTTGCTGACCAGGTACTGCCTGTCTGTTGAGCTGTTGCTTCGGAACCACCCTTCGATCGTCCAGCTTCCGCTCAGGCTGTTCCCGATAACGAAGTCAGGGTGCTGAGGGACGTAGATGTAAGACGACGTGCCATTGAACTCCATGGCACTGCACCCGGGCGCTTCTGGGCTGCTGTCGTCGTCGCCCGCCGCCGAGTCATCGTCACCCGCCGCCGAGTCATCGTCACCCGCCGCCGAGTCGTCATCGTCACCCGCCGCCGAGTCGTCATCGTCACCCGCCGCCGAGTCGTCATCGTCACCGATCGAGTCGTCATCGTCACCTGGGTCACAGCCATCTGCGATGCCACAGTCGTTGTCTGCGCAGTCGGTCCAGTCATCGCAGTCATTGTCCAGCCCGTCGTCGCAGAGTTCGTCTGCCAGCGGATGAATGTTCGCATCGCTGGGTGCACAGTCGACTTCGTCGGTAGAGCCATCTCCATCAAAGTCGGCGTTGTTACCGAGGTTGGTGCATCCAGCAAGGAGAAGCAGACACAGAAGAGACCTGAAGCGGCCGTTCATGTCAGTCAGCCACCAGGGGTTGCTGATGAGCCGGGATCGGGCTCGCATGTGCTGTTTTCCTCCTCGGTTCTTACATACCCAGGCTGAGTGTCGCTCCGATGTTGGGTACGACTCCCCCAGAGCGCACCTCTCCGATACTGGGCCAGCCCTCAGGGAAGTTGCCATCCTCGTAGCTGCCTTCTTTGACGTGCGTGCGCGGTTCGAGAACATGCAACTGCCCGTAGATGTCCAATGAGATCTTGCCGTCGATGGTGGGAATGGGATTCCAGGTCCACAGACCAAAACCGACGGAGATAGAGTGCACCGGATTGTCCAGCAGGTTGGTCAGGCCGGTCTGTTCCGGGGTGAATGCACCTTCGTAGCCGTAGCCACCTCGGATTATCACGCCGATCTCCCTGAACTTTGATCCCACCTTGCCATCGAGCAGCTTACTCAGCGGTCGGAACTCACCTCCGATGCGGATGGACGCCGTGTCCTTCAACTCGAGGCTGTCCAGGTTTCGGGCATTGAGCACCCGGGTCTCCATGTCGACGAGGCCGATCTGAATGTCGGTCAGGGCTTCGTCGATGTGCGCGGTGTTGGGCAATACCGAGCTCCATTGGTTCCAGGTGAAGTCAACAGCCACCTGTACGCGTGGTCGGCTGAAGCCCAGGCTTACCGCGACCTGGCGGGGGGTGCCAAAGTCGACCGCCGTGTAGACCAGCTGGGTGCGGATGGGGATCAAGACCGAACCGAGGCTTCCGATTTCCTGGACCACTGCGTTGAAGTCGAGGTTGAGGACAGCGGGATCCACCAGGATCTGGATCGGATGTCGGTAGACGACCCCCAGGCGGAGCCCTTCGAGCTTGGGGCTCAGGTTCCCCATGTCCCAGGTGATGCCCGCAATAGGCGCAAGAGCCATGCGGATGTCGCCACCGACGTCACCAGGGTTAACGATCAGGTCGACAGCGAGGCCACCGTTCTCCTCGCCGGCTGTGATCTCGGCATCGTCGATTTCGGCGTCCACGTCGAAGTTCAGATCGATCCGCGCTCTCGCGAGCACCGAGACCCCCAGCCCTACATAGAGGCCGCGGATGATGCGCCCTGAGGCGGCCAGGTAGATGCCGAGGCGTTGGCTGCGACTCTTCCAGCGCATGTAGTAGGGCAGGTAGGGGTCGTGCTGCTCAAAGAGTACGATGCGCTTGCCCGGCATGTGCAGTCCAAAGCCAATGCGGAAGTACTTTCCGGCGGCAGCGAGATAGCCAAATTGGATGCCGCCAGGATTCTCGTAGGCCTCTTCGGACCAGTAGTCTTCACCATTGCTGCTCTGCACCAGGCCATCCTGGTTGCCGTCGTAGAGGATGTTGCGATCGCAGACAGGCGGCCGTCCTTCAGTCTGTTCGCCGAGGCAGCTCAGCTGGAACCAGCCGATGTGTCCGCCAATGATGAATTCGGATTTTTCAGCCAGCCCCATGGTGGCTGGATTCCGCCAGGCAGCAAAGGCGTCGGCATCGAGCACAATCCCCGTTTGTCCGCGCCCCATCGAGGCACCACCCAGGCCGAACAGGTCTGCAGGATTGGCGTGGGATGTCGCAGAAAGGGTGAGGGAGGAGAGCAGCAGCCCAGCGCTGAGCAGGAATCGGAGGGGCGCTTTCGCGAGGGGGCGCGGCATGGTCACTAAGAGAGACTCAAGCACCCTGGGCTTCGCGACGCAAGTCGCGGTGCTCAGCGACCGCCGATCGACACCACTGGTGGAGCCGTGACTTCAGCGGGCTCAGCCTGGTCGCTGGCCTCGTCGCGGGGTGTGTAGCCAGCAGCCACCACCGCTTCACGCAAGCTCTGGTCATCGAGGCTACCCCAGACCTTTGCGCTACCAGGCTCGAGGGTCACCACCGCAGCATCGACTCCCGGGGTGCCGAGTAGAGCCTTCTCGAGTCGGGTGCGGCAGCCGTTGCAGGTCATGCCATCGACACCAACCTCGAGGTTCGTCTTTTCACTCGCTTCGGCACGAGCCCGACTCAGCCAGGCACGCAGGTCATCGAAGGCAAACCAAGCCACGACACCGCACAGCACGATTGTCGAGGCGAGCTCCCACCAGCGCGCTCCGTGTAGGTGAAGCGCCATGTCCGGGAGGGCATCAGGTAGCAGCGAGTCGAACAACAGGCCAGCGGTGATGGAGCCGACCATGATGGTGCCCAGGTAGATCGAGAGGGTGCGTGCACCGAGCGCTCGGTAGACGGCTCCGATCGTGGCGACATTGGTGGCGGGCCCCGCCATCAAGAAGACCAGCGCGCTGCCGGTGGGAAGGCCGCTTGCTACGAGGGCGGCTGCGATGGGTACGGAGCCCGTGGCGCAGACATATAGGGGAACCGAGACAGCCAGCACGGCAAGCATGGAGCCCACCGAGCCCAGCCCGGTGAGTGCATCGGACGGAACCCAGGTGGTGATTGCTGCGGAGACGAGTACTCCCAGAGCGATCCAGTGCCAGATGGTGCGCAGGATGGACACCGTATGCTCGATCAGGCCGGTCAGGTTGCGGGGAGCTTCTGCGTCACTGGTAGCCTCACTGATCGAATTGTGTTGTTCCCCGCCGAGGACGCTCGCCAGGGTACCTCCGAGGAGGCCCGTCACTGTGGCGGCCGCGACCTTGAACAGTGCGAAGGGCCAGCCCAGGAAGGACGCGCTGACCAGCACGGAGTCGACACCTGTCTGCGGGGTGCTGACGAGAAAACCTACGGTGGCCCCCCGCCCCGCTCCGTCGCGTTGCAGCCCGATAGCCGCGGGGATGACGCCGCACGAACATAGCGGCAGCGGCACACCCAAAGCGACGGCCTTGAGCACTGAGAAGCGACCGCTCAGCTCGCGGTGGATGAAGCCGGGGGGCAGGAGAACATGGAGAAGCCCTGCAACCAGTGCCCCCAGTAGGAGCCAGGGTGACAGGGTGAGCAGAATGTTCCATGTCTCGGAGAGGAAGGTAGGGCTGGCTTCGTGCACGCTCTGGATGTAGCCCCGGCCCTACTTGCTGTCAATGATCGCCCTCGATGGTGCTTGTCAGTCCAGCGCGGGGAGAGAGTGCCGGGATCACGAGCAGCGTGGTTAGGGCTGCAGTACTCATCGCCACCCACATGATCATCGAGATCTGGGAGTGAACTCGCAATGGCGACAACCACAGGGCAGTGAGGCCCAGGGCGATTCCCAGGGCGTTCGCGAGGATGGGTCGGCCCGCTTTGTCGATGGCGCGAAGAACGTAGCCGTCGCCGTCGTTGCGCGCATAGTCGATGGCCGCGACCAGGTGTATGGAGTAGTCGATTCCTACACCGATCACGATGCTCGAGACGATGGCAGTCATCAGGTTGAGCTGGATGCCGCTGAGCGCGATGAAGCCGAGCAGTGTTCCGACAGTGAGCGCCAGGGGCGCCAGGGCAATGAGGGTCTGGCCGAGCTTGCGGTAGGCGAGCAGGAGCATCACCAATACCAGCGAGAAAGCCGCTATCAGTGATCCGCTCTGAGCGCGCAGAACGAGGCGTGCGATCTCGTCCCAGAGAACCGGCATCCCGGTCAGAATGCGGATGGACTCATCGGTCTCTGCAAAGTCGAGCCAGCCCTGCAGGTCTGCGCCGTCAAACTCCCCTGGGAAGAGCACGAAGCGTAGACCATCATCACTGACCATCTTGCCGAGCGGGCCGCTCGCGCCGGGCTCGAGCAAAGTCGCTGCTGCAGCGCTGGGCAATTTGCTCTGCAGGTCAGCGACCGAGAACACCCGCTCGACGCCCGATAGGGCTTCCAACTCGCGCGAGGTGGCGCGCAGTCCTTCCAATTGCTCGGCTCCC
>CAZEIY010000225.1:0-1056 GCA_964512375.1 uncultured Rickettsiales bacterium
CAAGTGTCTGTACGAAGTGGATGGTTATCTCGATCTGTTCGCCGGGCAGGATGTTCGCGACGTGCTGCGTGAACATATTGGGTCGCTCCTGGTCGAGGAGAGCAGCGGTCTGACCAGCACTCTTGGCCTTCTCGTAGATCGCTCTCGCTTCGCCGCGGCGGTGGATCTCGCCGACGATGCGTCGATCACCAATCTGCATGACCATGTCGTCTACTGCTGAGTTGTCCGGTAGCGGGAACAGGTAGGTGGCCTCAATCGGTTCCGCAAAGGGGTTGCTGAATACCTGGTGGACCTCGACATCGGCGACGAAGCCGGCAATCTCGGCATCGACGCGGGTGTCCATGAGCGGCAGCTCCCAGACTTCGTCGGCGTGTTGAACCATGAGGACACCGCGAGTCGGGTTGCTCTCGGCCTCAACTCGGATGGGGGAAGGCTGGAGCGGATCTGTGATGGGTTTGAAGCCTGAGCCGAAGGCAACGGAGCTGACCAGGATGGCGCCTAGCAACATCATCGATCCGCGACGTACGGCGTGAGAGTTTTGGGTTAAAGGGGGGCGAGAGAGATGGGACGACATGGGAACCTCCTTGTTTCTGTTTCTTCCGACAAAGCTTCCGGCAGAAGGTTCCAAGAAAGATCTTCAACTCGTCGAAGCGTCGAAAGATCGAGACGCGCGATGGTCCTCTGGGCTACGGTTCAGCCTCCGCTTTCACAGTGAACGGAGCACTTTGATGAGACCCGAACGTCGTACCCATCTCACTATCAGCTTGTTTCTGTTCTTGTGCCTGGGCTGCTCAGCGGGTGGTTCCATTGGTGGTGCTGATGATGACGACGATTCCACTTCGGCAGTGGCCGGGGATGATGATGACTCGGTGCCTGGTGCTGTCGTTGAGGAGGTCACCCTGACTACGTCGGACGGGCTGAACCTGGCTGCGCGATGGCACAGCGTGGGAGGACTGGGAGGTGGGCCCGGCGTACTCCTATTGCATCAGTATGCTCGCGACCGAAACGACTACTATCAGCTGTTTCCTATCTTCGAGCGCGAGGGGGTCTCAACCC
>CAZEIY010000225.1:1066-2983 GCA_964512375.1 uncultured Rickettsiales bacterium
TGGCTATCGACTTCCGTTCGCACGGGAGCAGCGACTCGGCTCAGGTGTCTCTAGAGGAACTGCTCTCTGATCCTAATCAGCTTATTCACGATGTACGGGCCGGCCTCGACTTCCTTGAGGCACAGGACTCTATCGTTGCGGACAACCGCATCGGAGTGATGGGTCTCAGCGTTGGCGCCAACATGGCGGTCGTTGCGAGCCACATGGCGAACGGCGAGGAGGACTGGGCTGTGCGCACGACCGTGTCCCTGTCCCCGCGCCTGTCCGCGATCACTGTGCTTGCGGGTACTGAGGAACTGGACCTGGCGAGCGGACTCTACGTAGCGGCTGCTGAGGAGGAGCCTCAGGCAACGGACTGTGTCACGCTCGAGGAGATGACCGGCATGCCGACCAACTCTCAACTCGTGTCGCAGACTAACGGTGCCCACGGAATCGAACTTCTGGAGCGTAGTAACGATGTCCGTGAAGGTAGCGTTGGTTGGTTTGTTGATTGGCTGTGAACGTCAGTCGGCGGTCTTACGTGCTCTCTAGTTCCTCGATTCGCGCAACAAGGCGATTCGTCCAGTCGACGAAGCCGGAGGAACGCGCGGACTCTCTCGCCTCTCGTAGTACCTCTTGAGCTTCCTGGGCCTCGCCCAGGCTGATCAAGGTCGCAGCGCGGAACCACGCGCAGTAGAACGCAAGGGGCAGATCGTTGTCTATGAGCGATTGGGGTGGCTCGGGCGGAGACACCTCCTCGCCCTTGGCAGCTCGTGCGGCTGCTCGCTGGGCCTCTGCCATCCACATTGTCGGCCAGTGTTGGGCTTCTCGAGCTTCGAGCACAACCTGCGCAGACAGGCGTTGTGTCTCGTCGTACTCTTCTTCGTGGTAGGCGAACTCACTCTCCAGCAGCTGCACTTGATGCTTTCGATAGCGGGGAGGGCTGTCTCCCAGCGATTCAGTGGCGAGCTTCAAGCAGCGCTTGGCTTCGTCGCGCTCTTCACGGGAGACGTGCCACCGACAGCACTCGACCCAGTGTTCTGACCAGACTGAGCTCGTGCTCGGGCTCTTCGGTACGGTCTTGGCTGCGGAACGGATCACGCTCTGTGCGTCGGGACCGTCTTGGGTAACCCTGGCTACTGCCAGTAGTGCCGCACCCGAGACGATGATGCCCTGCTGGTCGTGGAGTCTTCGGAACGTGCTCCAGGCTGAGCGGGCCAGATCAACGGCCTCGGCTACCTTGCCTCGCATCAACTCAAGTCTGGCGAGGCAGACATCGTTCTGGGCGACGACTTCGTATTCCCCGGTCTCAGCTGAGATCTTGCGGGATTCCTTGAACTCGGAGATGGCCTCGGGGATCTTGCCGCGCCGCCACAGCAGCAGACCCAGATTCAAACGGAGGCCCGACAGGATTCGATCCTGCTGGTCGCGCTTGGCAAGGTGAATGGCGCGGTGGATTTCCGTCTCCGCTTCATCCTCGCGGTGTAGTTCCAGAAGGACAGCAGACCGGCTCCAGGCCAGATCGATGGCGAGGCTCTTCAGACTGGCATCGGTGGTGACCAGAATGTCGGCCTCGGCCAACCAGGACAGCGCGCTCTGGTTGTCGCCGGAGCGTCGGGCGGCTCTCGCCCCGAGGTTGGCAAAGGTCACGGCCAGATCGTGCAGGGTGGCCCGTTTGGCTTCTCGGAGACCTCGTCGGCAGACCTGCACAGCGGCCAGGTAGTTGCCGGTGCGGGTGTGGATGCGGGAGCAGGCGATGCCTGTGAGCAGTTGAGAGCGTAGATCGCTGGCTGCGTTCGCTGCGAGCGACACTGCTGCCTGGGCCCGTTCGAGGTCACCATCTCCAAAAGCCAGCAGGAAGCGCAGCATCTGGAAGCGATATACAGCGTCGGGGGAGACCTGTTCCAGCGCTTCACCGGGCTCGCCGATCTGGGCCAT
>CAZEIY010000225.1:2993-7021 GCA_964512375.1 uncultured Rickettsiales bacterium
AGCGCCGCACACTGGCGTAGTCGAGGGATTCGCCAGAGTGGTAAGCGGCCTCGAGGGCATGGGGAAAGGCGGCGCGGTCTTCGCCAGCAGCATAGAGGTGGCGAGCGGCCTGACCGGACGACTCAGCACGTGGGCCGATGGCCTTGAGCCAGGCCGCCGCCGAGCGCCGATGTAGTGCCTTTGCCTGGCTTGCTGACAGGGAGTCGAGAACCACGGTGCGTAGGGCCTCAGAGCGCAGCTCAAGTCGGTCCTGATCGCCCCTGTGGTCTACATTGATCACTTTCCTTCGTTCGAGCTCGCCGATCGCCTCAGTGAAATGTTCTTCGCTCAGGCTGGTCGCGCGTTGGATGATCGATAGAGGTGGCATCCCGCCGAGCAGGGCGATGCACCGAGCGACGTCACGACTGGTCTTGTCGAGGGTGTCGAGGCGGTGGCGGTAGGCATCGAGCAGGCTCGTCGGTAACTTCCAGTCTCCACCCGAAGAGCTACCTCCCTTGACGACCAGCGTGCGGGCTACCTCGACCGCAAAGCGGGGGTTGCCGCGGGCAGCACGGGACAATTGGTTGATGGTGTGCGCATCGACGGGCACGTTGATCGTCACCGAGCGAATGACCTCCTCCATGTCCGAGTCACTGAGGGGGCTCAGTGCCAATGAGTGAACATTAGAGAGCCCTTCGATGGCCGGTACGAGCAGCGGCCTGGTCGGATGGGAGACAACGTCTTCACCGCGATAGGTGAGCACGAGGAGTACTTGAGCTGCCTTTGGAGGAGTCAGTCGCAAGAGCATGGCCTTGACCAACTCGATGGTGCCGGGGTCAGCCCATTGGACGTCTTCCAAGCCGATGACGAGCGGCGCTTCGGTCGACGCTCGCCGCACTGCGCCGCATACCGCTCGATAGAAATCGGTCTGATTGTCGTCAGTGGCGCGTTCATTGCTAAGAGGCGCAGCGCTGGCAGGCTGGTCGGGCGGAGCGAGCGCGGGGAAGAATCGCTGCAGTATCTCGCGGTCGTTATCAAGTATTCGGTCGTTATGACTGCGAGAGAGACCGGGGCCGGCGAGGCGCAACATGATGTCGTGGAAGGGCGCGCAGAAGGCGCCGCCCGAACCATGGCACCGTCCGATGGCGACGCGCGCTCCCTTGACCCACGCCAGCCCACGGAAGGTCTGAAGCATGCGGGTCTTGCCAATTCCAGCTTCACCCTCGAGGAGGACTGCGCGAATACCTTTGCGACGAGTCGCTTTGAGGTGGCGCATGATCTCGTCCAGATCGTCTTCCCTGCCGGTGTAACGAGGGGTGACCAGCGCTGCGAGACTGGCGGCCGACGGTAGCGACGAACTACGGTTCGGCCTCTTCACCTCCACGAGCAGCTTCTCAGTGCTGTCATCCGTGTCCTGAGTTGGGCCGATTCGGGTGGTGGACTCCTCCTCTTTCGCCCTGACTGGCGCGGACGATTGGGAATCCTTCCGGGCGGTCCCCGCCTTCTTGAAGCTTCGGTGGAGGCGGCCCAGTTCATCACCGGAGTGGCGTTGAGTGGTCTCTTCTTCCAGACCGTCGCCTGGCGCAGTGGTCTCTAAGACCAGCTGGGCGTGTTGCCCGCTGATGACGAGGTCGACGGTCTCCTGAATGGACCTCAACTCTCGCTCGACCGCGGCCATGCTCGGCGGCCTGTCCGCGGGTTCTTTAGCGAGCAAGCGCAGCAGTAGCCGGTCAAGAGATGAGGGAATGCCGTCCAGGCGGCGAGAGAGGGGCTCAGGTTGCTCGGTACAGTGGAGCCAGAGGTATTCCTGTGGACGTCGAGCGCGAAACGGCGGTGAACCGCTCAGCAGCTCGTACAGGAGGATGCCCATCCCGTACTGGTCGGCTCGGTGGTCTACCTGACCACCGGTGATCTGCTCAGGTGACATGTACGAGTACGACCCGACAACATGACCCTCTTGAGTGAACGAACTCTGTTCTTGGAGCCACTTGGCGACGCCAAAGTCCACCAGCTTGACCACACCATCCCCGGTAACCAGGACGTTTCCTGGCTTGAGGTCGCGGTGTACCAGTCCGACGCCGTGAATTGCTCCGACCGCGGACGCGAGCTGAACGGCTACTGACAAGGTGCGTTGCAGAATGTCGGGATCGATGGGTACTGGACTCTGGCCGGTTCTGTTTGGGGCAGGTGGCGGGAGCGGGTCATCTCCCTCGAGCTGCAGCACATAGCGAGCAGCTGTTACTCCCTGAATCTGTTCCATCGAGAAGTAGGCCAGCCCCTCCTCGTCACCCGCCTCGAAGACGCGCACTACGTTTTTGTGGTTCACGCGTCGGGCTGACTCGAATTCCCTGGCGAAGCGCTGCACCCAGGTGGGCCGCATGCGGGCCAGAATCTTGAGCGCACATTCGCTGCCGTCGCGCTCGTCGCGCGCCTGGTAGACGGCCGCCATGCCGCCCTGTCCGAACAATTTGAGGATCTTGTAAGGCCCAACCTTCCCGAGGGTGGGCCCCAGGGATAGTCCCTCGTCTTCGTGGAAGCCCTGACAGCACGGCCGTGAGCTGCGGGGTGCCAATTGTACTCACCTCACGCTGAGGCGGGTACGGGCATCGTCACATCGTGGCGCAGTGTGTCTCTAGTTCGGTCATGTAGTCAGCGATGCTATCGATGTAGGAGTTCAAGAAAATGGATGCCTCGGTGTTGAGGGAGTTTGATTCCAGATGGGTCCACATGGAGTAGAAATGCAGGGTGCCACCGTTCCGCGGCACAAGGAATTCGAACTGGTAGTTCTGCCGGAACCTACCGATGGTATCTGGGTCGACGACCGCCTCATCGTTCATCCAGACTCGCACGACCCGCCCTCGTACCGTTGGGTCGTCGGGCTGTGCGTCCGGTGGTTGAGCATCGAAGCTTCGCATGCCAGAGGTCATCGTAAAGGTGTACGTGACCGGCGTGAGAAAGACTTGCTGTTCTTTGACTACCGAGGCTAACCACTGGGCTTCGGGGCAAGTCTCTTGCAGGTAGCACTCCATGTTCTCTCGCCCCGAACGCGCGTAGCTGGTGAAGCTTGTTGGGAAGAGGCTCATCTGGTCATCATCAAGGTACAATTCGGCGATCTGCGGCGGAGTGCAGGCCACATCGCGAGCGAACAACACCCCGACTGCTGCTGAGCCGTCGACGACGCCTGGCTGGGGGTCGAGCACGGCGAGCTCGTCTGGCCCCAACCTCGCCACCTGGGCTTCAATGGGCTCCTGAGGTTCCTCGCGTTCGTCGTACCAGTGTTCGAGTGCCAGGGCAGCATCTGCTAGGGATCGTCCGCTGTTGGGGTCCTCGCTGCCGTAGTGACGGTAGGAGAACAGAAGGATGTCGTCGATGTCGGACGGAGCACGTTCTGGAGGAGTACAGGCCAGTCCCGTGGCTGACAGCGCTGCGAGCACGAGGCATGGGAGGTGACACGTATGCTTCATGGCCACAGCATAGCCGCTAGGTCTTGATTCGAGGGAGCGAGGGACAGCCATCTGGGGCCATCTCATCGACGCCAACATTCCATTCCCTTCTATATGGCTCCCTCTCAGGGTTAGGATGCGCCGATGACAGTGGCCGATCCCCGTCCAGCAGTTCTCACGATTGCTGGAAGCGACCCCAGTGGTGGTGCTGGACTTCAGTCTGATCTGAGGACGTTCGCCCTGCACGGGCTCTTCGGTTGCGCTGTGGTGACGGCTCTCACGGTGCAGAGCAGCGACCTCGTTCGGCGCACACAGCCAGTTTCCGCCGCTCTGGTTGCCGAGCAACTCGAGGCTGTGCTGTCGGACGGAGTCATCGCTGCAATAAAGACCGGGATGTTGGGCAATGGCGAAATCGTCGAGGCTGTTGCTCGCACGCTCTCCCGTCGAGCAGCGGGGACACCACTGGTGGTGGACCCTGTCATGGTGTCCAGCAGCGGTGCTGCTCTTCTTGATGCCAGTGGGGTTGTAGCTCTCCGCGAGCACTTGTTGCCGCTTGCAACGGTGGTGACCCCCAATCTCGATGAGGCGGGCGTGTTGCTTGGTCGT
>CAZEIY010000226.1:0-6991 GCA_964512375.1 uncultured Rickettsiales bacterium
GAGTACAAGCTTCCCAAGCTTGGTGTCGCGGGTTCGAATCCCGTCGCCCGCTCCACTTCTTCCCTGACCCGCTCGACGCTCGCACGTTCTATTATCAAATCATGATCTTGCCGTCGGGGGACAGATCGGGGCCAGTGTCGGCCACCTCCCGGGCGCACCGGTTCGCTCTGCTTCAGCTGGGCTGGCTGCGTGTCGTGATGACTGCAGTGCTCCTGTTGGGCACCGGTGCGGGGGTGGTCACGTGGGTCGAATCTGAGCAGAGTGAGGAGCGTCTTCGCCAGCTGCTGGTGAGAGAGGGCTCGGCTCTTCTCGGTGAGGATCTCTACGTTCAGGAACTGCAGATTGAGCGGCTCATGCCGCCAGTTGTGTCGTTGATGGGCGTCACGGTCCACTCTCGAGACATCGCTCGCAGTGGGCAGCCGCTGCTACGCGTGGAGCGAGTCGATGTGCGCTTTGGCAACCCGGCCAGGCTGTTGTCGCGCCGGCTGGAAATTGAGTCCGTCGTGCTCACCGGCCCCTCTTTGCGGGTGGCCGTAGAGAACGGCAAGCTCCGAGACTTCGAGACGCTCAGTAAACTTCTCAATAGGCCGCGCAGTCCCGATGCCATCGACTTGTGGCTTGGTGCTCTGCAGTTAGTTGACGCCTCCGCCAACCTGACCATGGCCCCTCTCGGGCTGGGGACGATCGTGTCGGCGTTGAACCTCGAGTTTCGACAGGATCATGAAGGCACCGGTCACGGTCGTCTCGATGTGGGGGGCATCGAACTTATCGCAGGGGCGCTCCGAGAGCAGGCCAGCCTGGGCTCGGGCACCTTCACGTTGGACAAGGGAGTCGTCAGTCTCGATGGGTACCAATTGACGATGAACACGGGCCATGTTGGCCTGGGCGGTGTGGTGGTGCTGCCACGTCTCGGCGAGCCCTTCTCCTACAGCCTGTCTGCGGAGGCAGGGATTGAGCTCTCTCGTCTGCGCGAGGCCTGGCCGCGTCTTCCTGAGCTCGAGGGAGAACTGGACGCAAGGGTGCAGGTCACGGGTAAGGGCTTCGATCCGCGCCTCTCGTTCAGTGTTCAGGCGCGCGACGCGAGGGTGCATGTCGTCAAGCGTCGTCCCCTGACCTTTGAGTTCGGCGAGCCCTCTCTGATTGGCTACTACGAGGGTGGAGAGGTGATCCTTGCGAAGGAGAGCTCAGTGGCCTGGGGAGGAGGCCACATCAGCGTCGGAGGACGCCTGTCGTTCGAGGAAGAGATGTCCTGGCAGGCCGATCTGGACTTTCGAGACCTGCAACTGGAGAAGATTCTCCACTCGGTATCGGTCAAGGGTGCATGGGTGGCGATGTCGGCGACCGGCCACGCGCAGCTCAGCGGAACGATCCGCGGTGGATTCCAGGGCAAGGGTCGGGCCACAGGTACGCTCACAGATCTCTTTGTGTGGAATAGACCTTGGGATTCCGAGGGGCCGCGCGACGAGATCCTCCACGTTCCGTCGCTAGAGGTCGATACGGGTGTGGTCTTGAGTGAGCGCAGTTGTCTTCTAGCTCCGGTAGAAGTTACCGCCGCGGGTAGCTCGCTACGGGCGAGCGCAGATCTCATCTACACGGCGCCGATAACTCTCGACATCTCGGTCCGGGGGGCTCGATTCGATGCTGCTGACATCAAGAACACCATCGCTGGAGCCCACTTTGAGGGTCAGGGCGGCGTCGAGGGTCGCATCAAGGGGCAGGCGCCGCACATCGACATCTCTGGGAGTCTTGAGCTTGATGACTTCAAGTTCGGTAACTGGCCCTTCGGCAGGGTGAGCGGCGACCTGCATTGGCACTCGCGCCAAGATCTGGAGTTCACCAATCTCAGGGGGCATCGCGGCGACAGTGACTATGAGGCCGAGTTGCGCTTGATGTTCGCTGACGTCCGTCGTGGCGGCTCGCGTGAGCGACTCGAGATCGACCTGCAGGCCCAGGTCCCAAAGGGGCACGGGCAGGCAGAGGACCTGCTGCCGATTTTCTTTGGCGATGCAGTGGCTCTGTCGGGCTCGGTATGGGGTGAGGCCCAGCTCAGTGGCCGGCCTGGGGCGTTGAATGGCTACGGTGTGGCGAGCGGTGAGGAACTCAGTTACCTGTGGGAGAAGTTCACAACCCTGGATCTTCGTACCCAGGTGCACGATGGCAGCATCACCTTCGAGGAGGGCTTTGCGCGCAAGAAGTCGGGCAATGGTCTGTTTGCCCGCGGCACAATCTCAGCGGACAGGCAGGTAGATGTCGAGTTTCGCCTTCCGCACATGGGCCTCGATGAACTTGCGCCGGTGCAGAAGTCCTTCCCTGCCTCTCGAGCTCGCGAAGGTGAACTCGGACCAGGACATCTCGCGCTGCTCGCTGGTGATTTGAGCGGAGGAGCTGTTCTCACCGGCCACCTCGATGACCTCGATGTTCGTGGACACCTGCGCCTACAGGACACTGTGTTCCGTGGTTCGTCGCTGGGGGATTCGGCCCTCGCTTTCTCAATCGACAACCATCAACTTGATGCTTCGGGGCAGCTTCTTGGCGGCGAGATCATGGCTGCGGCGGAGATGAAGCTGAGAGGTATCTGGCCTTATCGCTTCACCATTGATGGGCCAGAGTTGACTCTCGACCCCTTCCTGCCGCGGACCGTGTTGGCTCGGCGAGAGCCCGTGCGGGCTAGCGTCGGCGGCAAGCTCCTGGGTGAGGGCACTCTGCGAGACGGCTACCACGACGTGTCCTTGCAGTTGGACCGGCTGGAGTTGGAGCGCGGAGGGCATCGCATGGCAGCGCGCGGTGGCCAGCAGGTGCTCGTTCGCTACCATGACGGGAGCTTCCGCTTCGAGCAGTTTGAGTTGGTCGGTCCGGACCAGCGAACAGATCTTCGGGTCGGCGGCTGGCTCCGTCCCTCCGGGCCACTGGATGTGTCGGTGTCTGGTCAACTGGATGCGGCCTTTCTGGATCTGGCCTACGACGTCTTTCACCGCGTCGAAGCCGACGTTCTCCAGTTGGATCTGGACATCAGCGGGATGTCCACCAGCGCCATCGACGTCGAGGGTGTTGCCGAGCTTCGACAGGCTCTGGTCAAGACCATCTACTTTCCCCACGCGGTTGACGTGGAGTACGCGCGCCTCGCCCTTCGAGATCGTCGCTTGAGCCTTGAGGAGTTTCGTGGGGGAGTCGGTGGAGGACGCATCGAGGGTATCGAGGGCTCCCATATTATCCTCGACCAGACGGGCTACCGGCCTCGCCGCTTTGCGTTGAAGGCTCGCTGTCGAGACTGCACGATCCAGTATCCAGCATTCATGCCGCCGATTCGCGGTGACGCTGAGCTGCAGTTCCGTGGACTCGCGCCTGGCGAGCTGGTGATGTCAGGGCGAGTGCGCGTCGATGAGTTGGTGTTGCGTGAGCCGCTGAACTGGACACGGTCCATGTTTACGTTTCGACAGAGCGCAACGGAGAGCCTCGCTGCCGACCAGGGGGAGTCCCTCTTTGCTTTCGATATCGACTTTGAGTCAGAGGCAGAGGCCGTTCGCATCGACAACAACCTGGGTGACCTCTGGGGCAGTTCGGACAACTTTCACCTGGGAGGTGACACCAATCATGTGGAGTTGAGCGGTGCAATTCGGATTGATGGTGGTCGTCTGCCCTGGAAAGGTCGCGAGTTCACCCTGGACCCCGGCGTCGCGCGATTCGGCCGAGGTGGTACCTGGCTTCCTGAGGTGGACGTGAGCATGTGGACTGATGTCTCGACTCGCGATGACACGCACCGGATCAGCTACAGCGTGACGGGTCCCCTGGACTCGCCTCAGCTGACCGCCACGGCCTCTCCCTATCTCAGTGAGGCCGACATCAACTCGCTCCTGCTCTTTGGGTTGACGAGTGAGCAACTCGCCAGCGCTAATCTCACCGAGGTGATCGCTGCGGCCGGTGGAGCGAGCCTGGGTACCCTGGGTGAGACCGCGGCAACCTCCTTTCGGGCGAGCATGGACGGAAGATCGCGCGGCGGGTTACCTGATCGCCTCGAGATCGTGCCGGTGTATAGCGAGACGACTGGGACCACTACGCTGTGGGCCTTCTTGAGCAAGGAGGTCGTGCCGGACCTGCTGACCCTGGAGGGTGGTCTCGGTTACTCGGCCGGCGCACGGACCGTCGACACCGTCGGCCGTGTGCAGCTGCGGTTTCTTCGTAACTTCTACCTCGAGGCGTCCTGGCTTCGCGACGATCATGCGTCGGCGGACTACGGCAACTTCGGCCTCGATGTGAAGCTCGAGCTGGATGTCGACTGATGATGTCCCCAAAACGCTACGTGGTCGCGTTCCTGCTTCTTAGCTCCTTGCAGGTACCCGCTGTCTCGCACGCCGAGCCACCTGATGAACTCTCCTCCACAGATTTCACTGATCAGCTGGTGGTGGAGGTCGCCTTTGAGGGGCTGGTGCGGCTGTCTCTTGATGAGGTCCGCTACCTGGTGGAGCAGGTAGAAGGGGAGCCGTACGACCCTCTCGCAGTGCGGCGTTCTGCCGAACTGCTCTTTCGGCTCGGACAGTTTGACGATGTTCAGGCTCGGGTCGCTCCCGTTGACGGAGGCCTACGGCTGACGTTCGCGCTCCTGCCAAGTGCGCGCATCGCAAGGATTCGCATCTTGGGCGCACGGCGTCTGCTGACCAACCAGGTTCATGCTGCTCTGAGCCGATCAGCCGGTGATCCTTATGTTCAGCAGGACGAGCTGCGACTGGCTCGTGAGGTGGAGCAGTACTACCGTGCGCGTGGATTCCTCGAGGTCGAGGTGAGCGCGCGTCTGCGTGTGACCCGCAGCGGCGGCAAGGTGATCGCGCTTCAGGTGGATGAGGGACGTCCCTATCGAGTCGCTGAGATCCGCTTTCCTCGGCCTGAGGTCGCGGGCTTCGGCGAACGTCGACTCAAGAAGATGCTCGGGCCGCGCCTCAAGGTGGGCAGGATCTTCCGGGAGGAGGACCTCGATCGGGGAGTACGTCGGTTGCTCGCTGCTTATCGAAGCGCAGGCTTCGTCGAGGCGAGGCTCCTGCACCTGGGCCCGAGGGCGGGCCGGCGCCTTCCTGTGGATGTCTCCCTGGATCGTGAACAAGCGACCGTGTCGATATCTCTGCCTCTGGATGCTGGTCGATTCGTGCGCTCCAGCTTTCGCTTCGAAGGGCGGAGAGAGCCTGCCTGGACCAACCGCCGCCTCCGCGAGGTCGTGGGTCTGACCACCTCACAGCGCGTCTCCTCTACCTACGGCGAGGATGCTGCTTTCCTCCTTGAGCGATTCTTGCATCGTCGCGGCTATTCCGACGCGAAGGTGTCGGCGAGCCTGCATGACGAGGAGCGAGCTGAGCTGGAAGTTGATGACTGGCGAGCAGTGCAAGCGCGTACCGTTCGCAAGATCGATTTCGAGGTGAAGGCTGGGGTCCGTCGGATCTTACGCAAGCAGGACGTTGAGGTTATTGGCAGTGAGTTCCTGAGCCGGGATGAGGTGATCCGGGTGCTAGGTGATGCCAGCCCCGCTGTCATCGGTCACAGGCCGGCATTCTGGGTAGTCGTCGGACTTCCGATCTTCGAGCGCTACTACACAGAAGCTGAGATGGAGGTAGCTCTGGTGACACTGCTTGACTACTACCGAGCGCGGGGCTTCCTGGCGGCGAGGGTCAATCACGAGGTGGTTGTTGGGGCGGACGGTGATGCTCGCCGCGGTGGCCACTACGAGATCCGGCTACAAATTGACGAGGGTGTCCGCACGAAGGTGGAGGGGCTGGTCTTTGAGGAGGGGCTTCCCCTTGATGAGCGCCAACTCGCAGCTTGGAGACGGCGCCTCGAAGCGCGGCCCTTCAATCCTGCTGCGATGGATGAGCTCCGCGATGAGGTGCGGGAGGCACTGGGGGAACGGGGCTATATCGATGCGGAGGTAGCCGTCGAGGAAGAGCACTCGGATGATGGCAGCCTCGTTCGACTGTTGGTCAGCGCCGAGCAAGGTGAGCGCGTGAGCTTCGGCAAGGTGCTGGTAGCCGAGACGAAGCACACTCAGGTTGGCGTGATTCGCGGCGAGCTGGGGATGCGTGCCGGAGAGGTGTTCCGGCCCTCGACGCTAGACGCAGCGCAGCGTCGCCTGTTGCGTACTGGACTGTTCGACTCGGTCACGCTGCAGCCAGCTCAGAGCGTTGGTCGAGTACGTGACGTCCAGGTACTTACGGCCGAGCGCAACCGCTTCTCCTTCCTTCTGGGCGCAGGCATCACAGCTCCCGATGATGGTCCTCGTCTGAGTGGGGAGGCCCGGCTTCGCAACCTCGACGGGCGTGGGCTCTCTTTGTGGATTCGTGGTCGGGCGAGCATTGACTGGCGCTACTTGAGTTTCGATGTACCGCCGCGCCTGGAGTACCGCGCTTCAGTGGGTCTTGAGCTGCCCTACATCCCGAGGCTTCCGATCAGCGGCACAGTCTCGGCAGTCCTTAACGAGGAACTGGACGAGCCGACCTACCGCCTCAGTCGCAGTCTGGCTTCTCTGACCCTGGCCTGGCGTGGGTCCGAGGACTTCACGCTGGATGGTCGGATCGAGGTGCAGGCCCGCGCTCCTCTGCGCGTCGACTCCGCTGCGCAGCTGAGCGCTCAGTCTGATCTGCCCACCGACAAGCCGTTGGCAGGCGCGCGGCCGCTCGTGCTTCTTGGGCTCAAGGCGACGGTGGACAAGCGAGATGATCGCTTTAATCCGAGTAAAGGCATCTACGCATCGGCAGCGCTCGATACGACTCCCGGCGATCTGGTCGAGGGTACGTCGGCGTTCGGACGGTTGGCTGGGCGTTTCGTCGGCCTGTTGCCGGTCGGCAACAAGGGGTTTGTGCTGCAGATAGAAGTGGGGGGAGGCATCGTCTGGTCCTATAACGACACCATCGCACCGGTCGAGTGGCGCTTCCGTCTGGGAGGCGCCAGTACGGTGCGTGGATTCCGCCGCGACACCATAGGACCCACCGGTACGCGACCCGGCCTCCTCGAG
>CAZEIY010000227.1:0-6962 GCA_964512375.1 uncultured Rickettsiales bacterium
CTCATTGCTGGGCAATACAAAGCTTGAGAACGAGGTGGTTCAGACCGTGAGTGTGAGGGTGCCTGGAGACGATCGCCTGCGCGGCCTCCTGCGCGATCTTGGCGAACCTCTGCTCTCCACTTCTGCGAATCGCAGTGGCCAGCCAGCACCCGTGAGCTTCGACGCGGTCACTACTCAGAATCTCGCCGCGGACCTGGCAATTGATGCGGGAGACTGTTCGTCCGGTACGCCGTCCACTTTGGTTTCGTTGCTCCAGGATCCACCCCTGGTCGTGCGCCAGGGCAGCGTTGTGTTGGGGGCAGTATGAGTAAGCGTTGGGGACGTGATGCCGGGGGATCACCACTCGCCGAGCTTCTGCCAGGCATCTCTCAGCAGATGGGTTTGCCCCTGCCACCGGGAGCGGCGAGTTCGTGGACCCGCGTGGTCGGGGAGGGGATGGCACGACATTGCCGTCTGGTCTCTTTGCGTGATGGGGTCCTTCTGGTCGAGGCTGACGCGCCTTCCTGGTTGAAGATGTTGGATGAAGTTCGTGAGACCCTGCCCGAGCGACTCGCGTCCGAAGGCCTGATTGCCGTGAACGTGAGAATTCGTTTGCAGAGAGGTGGTTGAAAGCGTGTCATGGCGCTGCTAAACCCCATTTCGCGAGAGCCTGAGTCGCCTTCCAGTCCTTGAGAGTCTTCATGTCCGAGCCCACGCCCCATTATGAACACGGTCCCATCGAGGCTCGCTGGCAAGAGCGCTGGCAGCGGGAAGGGAGCTTTGCTGTTGCAGAGAGCAGCGAGCTCCCCAAGTACTACGTGCTTGAGATGTTTCCTTATCCTTCAGGTCGTCTTCACATGGGCCATGTGCGCAACTACTCCATTGGGGACGTGGTGGCGCGCTTCAAGAAGGCGCGAGGTTTTGACGTGCTTCACCCTATGGGATGGGACGCGTTTGGTATGCCCGCGGAGAACGCTGCCATCGCTCGGAGTGTGCATCCCTCTGACTGGACCCGCTCGAATATCGAGGCCATGCGAGATCAACTGCAGCGCCTTGGCCTGTCGTATGACTGGGGGCGCGAGTTCGCGACCTGCGACGCCGAGTACTACCGTTGGGAGCAGGAGATCTTCCTCGAGCTGCTTGCGCGCGGTATCGCTTACAAGAAGGGTGGGCTTCTAAATTGGTGTGATTCGTGCCAGACCACTCTCGCAAACGAACAGGTTGAGGATGGTGCTTGCTGGCGCTGCAGTAATGCAGTCACCCAGCGTGAGATGGAGCAGTGGTACCTACGGATAACCGACTACGCAGATGAGCTGCTTTCCTGCCTAGACAAGCTGCCAGGCTGGCCGACCGCGGTTACTTCTCAGCAGCAGACGTGGATTGGTCGCTCGACGGGCGCATCGATTCTGTTCGAAGTGGATGGCGTAGATAACCTCGATGGTGTTGACGGACCGCTAGAGGTCTTTACCACCCGCCCGGATACCTTGTACGGCTGCACGTTCATGTCTCTGGCCCCAGAGCATCCCTGGACACGAAAGCTCGCAGCAGGGACCGAGCAGGAAGCCGCCGTCGCCGCTTTTGCTGATCGCATGGGTACGACCGAGAGGGCCGATCGTATGGATGAGCGGGCCGAGAAAGAGGGTCTGTTCGTCGGTCGATATGCGATCAACCCGGTCAATGGGCGCAAGGTGCCCATCTATACCGCTAATTTCGTGCTCGCCGACTACGGAACGGGGGCGGTGATGGCCGTTCCTGCTCACGATCAACGTGACTTTGAGTTCGCAGATAAGTACGGCATCGAAAAGGTCGTCGTGATTCAGCCAGCTGACCGGAGCTTGCGGGCCGAGGACATGGCCGAGGCCTATGTAGGTGCTGGAACGTTGTGCAATTCAGGTAGCCACGACGGTATCGACAATGAGAGCGGCAAGGCGGCGATCGTCGCGGAGCTCCAGGCCCTGGACCGCGGTGAGGCCACCATCAACTTCCGGTTGCGTGACTGGGGGATCAGCCGGCAGCGCTACTGGGGTGCTCCCATTCCAGTCGTTTATTGTGAGAGCTGCGGTATGCAGCCTGTGCCAGCGGATCAGCTGCCAGTGCGGTTGCCAGAAGACGTGGTGCTTGATGGGCAGGGCGGCTCGCCCCTTGCGCGTCACGAGGGTTTCTGGAGTGCGAACTGTCCAGCTTGTGGGGGTGCAGCACGTCGTGAGACGGATACGTTCGACACATTCATGGAGTCTTCCTGGTACTTCCTTCGCTACTGCTCCCCGCACTTTCTGGGCGGCATGGTGGACCGGGACGCCGCCGCACGATTCCTTCCCGTCGATCAGTACATCGGCGGGATAGAGCACGCGGTCATGCACCTGCTCTACGCACGCTTCTACACCAAGCTCTTGCGGGATCTTGGGCACGTACAGGTGGACGAGCCCTTCACGAACCTCCTGTGCCAGGGAATGGTCTGCCACGAGACCTATCGCAGTCAGGATGGTAATTGGCTCTATCCCACAGAGGTGAGCTTCGCGACGTCTGGCGATGGCCGCACTGCGACTCGACTGAGTGACGGGAGCCCGGCGCAGATCGGTCGGGTCGAGAAGATGAGCAAGAGCAAGCACAACACCGTAGATCCTGAGGTGTTTATCGAGCGATACGGGGCCGACACGATTCGCCTGTTCTGCCTGTTTGCCGCCCCACCCCATAAGGACCTCGACTGGTCGGAGAAGGGCGTTGAGGGCTGCTATCGCTTCCTCTGCAGGGTGTGGAAGCTGGTTCAACAGCGCTACGAGTTGATCCGTGAAGCCCATGACCCTGTGGGCCAGGAACTGGACCCAGCGAGTGCAGAACTGCGTCAGCGCATTCATCAGACCATTGACCGCGTAAGCCGCGACATCGAACAGCGAATGCAGTTCAACACGGCAATCGCAGCCATCATGGAGTTGCTCAACTCCCTGGTGTCGTTCCACACCCATGAGGGGACTCTCCGCGATCTGAGCATCGCCGAGGCTGCGGTGTTTTCAGAGGGCGTTCAAGTGCTCTTGACGTTGCTCTCGCCGTTTGCTCCGCATGTCAGCGATGAGCTGTGGCAACTGACCGGCGGTGAAGGCATCCTCGAGAACAGGTCCTGGCCCGAGAGTGATCCTGAGATTGCTGCATCCTCGATCATGACTGTGGTGGTGCAGGTTAAGGGTAAGAAACGCGCCGAGGTCAGCTTTTCGGTAGATGCGAGCGAAGACGACATCAAGGCGGCGGCGCTTGCCCATCCCAACGTGCAACGCTTCCTTGGAGATCAGCCGCCTCGCATGGTCAAGTACGTCCCTGGCCGGTTGGTGGCTATCGTCCCGGGGGCTTGAGGTATGGCTGCGAGGGCACCTGCACAGAATCCTATTAATGTGATCCGCAAGGACATCGCTGCGGAGTCGTTGCGTCCGGTCTACCTGCTGCGTGGAGGCAGTCGCCAGGAGCCGCTCCTGGCAAGGCGTGCGTACGACATGCTGTGCGCTGCTGCTGTCGCAGGAGGCCCTCGCGGTTTCAACGAGCAGACCTTTCAGGGTGAGAAGAGCAAGGCGGAATCTGTCGCTTCGGCCTGCAATCACCTTCCGATGATGGCGCCGAGGCGTTTGATCGTGGTGCGCAATGTTAATCGCCTCAAGCAGGACCAGCAGGATGTCCTTGCCGCCTACTGCCAGGCACCTTCCGAGACCACTGTGCTGGTGCTTGCTGAAGATCCCGCGACGGGGCCGGGCAAGGGACAGCCGCGGCCCATTGATGGTCGTCGCAAGCTGGCCAAGGCCATCAAGAAGAACGGCTTGGACTGCTCGTTCAAGCGACTCTATGGCCGGGCTCTGGAGCAGTGGGTTGTCGGTGAGGCGACATCGCTCGGTAAGCGCATCGAGGGTCGATTTGCGGACTACCTGGAGGCAGTTCTCGGCAACGACCTCGGTCAGATCTACAACGCCTTGTCTCTCGCCTCGCTCTTTGTGGGCGACGAAGAGGTTATTCGTACTGAAGATCTGGAACAGGTCGTCTCTGGCCGCCGCCAGGAGGCATTGTGGGATCTGCTGGATGCAGTCGGCGAGCGTTCCATGGTGGGGGCCATGCACAACCTGCAGGTCCTCTATGGGCAAGGCGAAGAAGCGTTCTCGCTGCTCAACCTCTTGAAGAAGCGAGTGCGTGAGCTTCTCAAGGCTGAGAAGGCTCTAGCATCAGGAATGGGGCAGCGTGAGGCGCTCGGTGCCGCTGGTATCGCCCCGAACATGACCTGGAAGTACGAGCGGCAATTGGGGCGCTATCGGGCCATCGAGTTGCGGCGCGGCCTGTCTCGTCTGCTACGCGCCGAGAGTGACCTCAAGGGGGGCTGCCGCATTGACCCGAGATGGTCGGTCGAGCGCGCGATCCGCGACATCGTGGCCCGGCACTGATCTTCTCTGGTCATGCGTGGCTACCAAGCAAAAAGGCCAGGCGGGGTGTCCCGCCCGGCCTCTCCGGTTCAGTCTTAGCTTCTGCGTTCAGCTTCTGCGCTTCGTAAATTCTGCTTCTGTAGACAGCTTCTGCGACGTCCGGCTTCCTGCCGAACGATCCTGGTTAGTTGGCTGCGACCGCCTTGTTGTAGGCGCGCGTCAGACGTGAAATTCTGCGGGATGCCGTGTTGCGATGCAGCACGCCCTTGCTGGCGGTGCTGTCAATGAGAGCGCTTGCGGTGAGCAGCAGGCCCTTTGCTTCCTCAAACTTGCCTTCTTCGAGGGCCGTGCGAACGGCCTTGACGGCAGCGCGCATGTTGCCGCGCTGGGTACGGTGCCGCAGCCGGCGCGTCTCGTTCTGGCGGATTCTCTTGAGGGCGCTCTTGTGATTAGCCATTGACTCTCAATCCCGTCTGTACCTGCCCTGTTTGGGCAACTCTGCGAGCCATCTGTTTGACTCGAACGCCCGCCTTCTACAAGAGCAAAAAACTCAAGTCAATGATTTCCGGGCATAAAGAACCCGGGGAGCAGGAGAGACTCGTCGCGATCATCGGTAGCCGCGTGGGCTGGTTTCGTGTATCAAGCCCATGCACGAGCGGCGGAGCCCGCTCGCTATCTGTGGAGCCCCTTTTTGACTGAGCAGCGCCACATTCGCAACTTCGCCATTATCGCGCACGTCGATCATGGCAAGTCGACCCTTGCGGACAGGATGCTCGAATTCACTGGTCTGGTCGACGATCGAGAGATGAAAGACCAGTATCTCGACTCGATGGATCTTGAGCGCGAGCGGGGCATTACAATCAAGGCGAACACCGTTCGCCTCACCTATGCCGCAGACGACGGCGTCGACTACCAGCTCAACCTCATTGACACCCCTGGTCATGTGGACTTTGCCTACGAGGTGTCGCGCTCTCTGGCCGCTTGTGAGGGTGTGCTCCTGGTCGTCGATGCCGCCCAGGGTGTCGAGGCTCAGACGCTGGCAAATGTCTATCTCGCTCTCGAGAATGATTTGGAGATGATCCCCGTCATTAACAAGATCGACCTCCCCGGAGCGGACGCAGAAATGGTCCGCGAGCAGATCGAGGACCACGTTGGCGTGGACTGCAGCAACCTTGTGCTCGCCTCGGCCAAGACAGGACTGGGTGTCAAGGAGTGCCTTGAGGCCGTCGTACACCACATTCCGGCTCCGACAGGGGACCCGGACGGTGTACTGCAGGTGCTGATAATTGACTCCTGGTATGACGCATATCTTGGCGTCGTCTGCCTTGTGAGGGTGGTCAGCGGGGTCTTGAGCAAGCGGCAGAAGATCATGATGATGTCCACTCGTAACCAGTGGGAGGTGAACTCCCTGGCCGTGAAGGCTCCCACCCCAGTAGAGGTGCCTGAGCTGCGTGCGGGCGAGGTGGGCCTGCTGATCACGGGCATCAAGGATATTTCTGAGACGCGGGTTGGGGACACGGTAACTTCCGCTACGGACCCCTGCGAAGAGGTCCTTGAGGGCTTCAAAGACCCGCAGCAGATGGTGTATGCGGGTGTCTTCGCCGTGGATCCTTCCGACTACGATGCTCTGCGCGATGCGCTGAGCAAGCTGTCCTTGAATGATGCGGCGTTCTCCTGGCAACCCGAGACGTCAGAAGCGTTGGGCTTTGGCTTTCGCTGCGGCTTTCTGGGCCTCTTGCACATGGAAATCGTCCAGGAGCGACTCGAGCGAGAGTATCAACTCGACCTCATCACCACGGCGCCCAATGTGGTCTACAAGGCGAAGCTGAAGGACGGGACCGAAGAGATTATTCGTCGACCCTCAGATGTGCCTGACCCGCTGAAGCTTCAAGACCTCAGCGAACCGCGTGTGTTGGCGAAGGTACACGTGCCTAATGACCACGTTGGTGCTGTCATCAAGCTGTGTGAAGACAAGCGGGGTCGCCAGGTTGGGATGGAATATCTCTCGGCCACAAAGGTTGTGGTGGAGTATGACCTGCCCTTCGCTGAGATCGTGTTCGACTTCTACGACAAGCTGAAGAGCTGTACGCGCGGTTATGCGAGTCTGGACTACGAGTTCACAGGCTATGAGGTCGCGCCGCTGGTGAAGCTCGATGTGCTGGTGCGTGGCAATCCCGTCGATGCGCTCTCGCTCATCTGTCACCGAGATCGAGCGCACTACACCGGACAGAAGCTAACTGCCAAGCTCAAGGAGTTCATCCCCCGGCAGATGTACGAGGTGCCTGTGCAGGCGGCCATTGGCAATAAGGTGGTTGCGCGCACGAACATCAAAGCATTCCGCAAGAACGTTACGGCAAAGTGCTACGGCGGTGACATCTCTCGCAAGCGGAAGCTCCTTGAGAAACAGAAGAAGGGCAAAGCCCGCATGAAGTTGGTGGGCAATGTGGAGATACCTCAAGAAGCGTTCTTTGCTGTGTTGAGGCTCGACGAGTGAGCGGTGAGAGTAGCCAGTCAGGGGCAATCCCGCCTTCTGGGTCACAGACCAAGTCGGTGCTGCGGGAATACGTCGAAGCCATCGTTATCGCGCTCGCC
>CAZEIY010000228.1:0-1636 GCA_964512375.1 uncultured Rickettsiales bacterium
GTTACTGACTTGGCCAGGTTGCGAGGCTTGTCGACGTCGAGATTCAGGTGAAGGGCAGCGTAGTAGGCGATCATCTGCAAAGGAACCACGGACAGGAAGGGCGTCAGCATGTTGTGGGTCATCGGAACCTCGATGATGTCGTCAGCGAGTCCGCGCACCTCGTCGTCGCCCGGATTGCAGATAGCGATCACTCGGCCACCGCGGGCCTTGACCTCTTCCATGCTCGACAGGGTCTTCTCGTGCAGGTGGTCCTTTGGGCTGATAAAGATGACAGGGGTTCGATCGCCAATGAGTGCGATAGGACCGTGTTTCATCTCTGCTGCAGCGAAGCCCTCGCACTGAATGTATGAGACTTCTTTGAGCTTGAGAGCCCCCTCGAGGGCAGCGGGGAAGTTGCCGCCGCGACCCAGGAAGAGCACGTACGGTGCTTCGCAGATGCTCTCGGCGAGCGCCTTGAGGTGCTCACTCTGCTCCTTGAGGAGGCGTTCGATCTGGTCGGGGATGTCCTGGAGTGCGCTAAGCAGATTGCGGCCGGCTTCAGCGCTCAGATCGCGCATCCGCCCGATCTTGATGGCGAAGAGCGTGAGCGCCAGCAGCTGGCTGGTGAAGGCCTTGGTCGAGGCCACGGCGATCTCGGGACCAGACCGAATGTAGATTCCACCATCACTCTCACGTGCGATGGTCGATCCGACGACGTTAATGACGCCCAGGACGATGCCCCCCTTGCGTCGGATCTCGCGCATGGCAGCGAGCGTGTCTGCGGTCTCACCGGACTGGCTGACCGCGAAGTACAGGGTGTTGGCATCGACAATCGGGTTGCGATAGCGAAGCTCGGAAGCGATCTCGACAGAACACGGGACGCGGGCCAGTTCTTCGATCAGGTACGAAGCTGCCATTGCCGCATGAAGCGAGGTGCCGCACGCGATGAGGCAGATTCGGCCGATGTCGAAGAACGCGCGCCGATCCAGGTTAAGCCCCCCGAGCTTGGCATCGCCAAATTCCGGCAGAGCCCTGCCACGCAACCCTCGTTGAATAGAACGGGGCTGCTCGTGGATCTCCTTGAGCATGAAGTGCTCGTAGTCACCCAGAGAGATCTGCTCGATCTCCCAGTCGAGCTCGGCGACTTCTTTGTTGATGGCCCGATCGGCGAGATCGGTGGTCTGAAAACCCTGCGCTTCGAGTACGGCGACCTCACCATCTTCGAGGTAGACCACCTGGCGGGTATGCGCAATCAGGGCGGGGGCATCGGATGCGACAAACATCTCATTGTCTCCGACTCCAAGCACGATAGGAGAACCATTGCGGGCCACCACCAGCCGGTCTGGTTCATCGATGCTCATGGCCACCATGCCGTAGGTGCCCTGGATAAGTCGCAGGGCCTGCTTCACAGCGGCTTGGAGGTCGCCATCATAGAAGCGAGCGATCAAGTGCGGCACCACCTCGGTGTCCGACACATGAGCTCACCTTACGCACCTGAGTAAACCTAATCTAATGTAACCTGCTGCCGCTCCTCTCCCCCTCCCCCACCGCTGGACTTGGGTGCCCGGTGGGTGACCCCCGCCCCCCCCGCTGGCCTTGGGGGGGCGGTGGGTCTGCCCCGCCCCCCCCCGCGGAGCGGGGGGCCCGTGGGGGGCCC
>CAZEIY010000228.1:1646-6958 GCA_964512375.1 uncultured Rickettsiales bacterium
GGTCACCCCCTCGGCGATCAGCATGGTGCGCAAGCTGGAGTGATTCTCGATGATGCCGTTGTGGACTACGGCTATCCGCTCATCCGTACTGAGGTGCGGATGTGAGTTGGTGTCCGTTGGAGGTCCGTGGGTGGCCCAGCGGGTATGAGCGATACCCACGTTTGCAGGCGGAGTCTTCTTTGGTAGGGCATGCTCGAGGTCACGCACTCGACCCGACTTCTTGCAGACAAACAGGGGTCCGCTGCCATTCATCGTGGCCACGCCAGCGCTGTCATAGCCGCGGTATTCGAGGCGCTTGAGGCCCTCGAGAAGGATGGGGACGGGGCGCCTTGCGCCGATGTAGCCAACAATTCCACACATGTCGTAGTGCTCTCTTACTTTGGCCGGGAACTCAGCCGTACAGAATCCGACGAACCTGCCGCTCAGAGAGGGGATCAGCCAGGAATCGCCTGCTGCTCACCTCATCGCGGATTTGCGAATACGCCAGTCGGTTGGGGATGTTGCTTCGTTGAAGCTCCTTGTGACGTCGAACCACGAACTGCACCAGGGTCTCGGACCAGTGGTCCAGCAAATCAGCGATGACCTTGTCGAGCTCGGGCTCGGTGATGTCAACGATGCTGAGAAGGTGACCTCGGAAGGCTGGGCTCAGTGAAGAATCACCCTGATCAGGCATCGTTTGAACTCCTACAGACTGGGGCGCCCGCTCCGGTCGCGCAAGCGATATACCCGATTTCGGGTAAAGTTCAGTAATAGCACTAATTTAGGCTTCTTGTCCAAGGGCGAGGGATGACCCCCATCGCTGGCCTGATAGGATTGCCACAGTCCATCTCGATGAATATCCCCGTCCCAGGCTCATCCCATCGTCATAGCCCGCGAGCCCTGGTTGCGTTGCTGCTGCTGTTTTCTTTTGCACTGACAGTCCGCCTCAACTCGTTACAGGCTCCTCCAGTGGATGTGCACCACGTTCGCCAGGCCGACACCGCCAGCATTGCCCGAAACATGCTGCGAGAGGGCATCGACATCTTGCATCCCCGTATCGACTGGGCGGGTCCAGAGGCGGGCTACGTTGAGTCAGAGTTGCCACTCTACGGGGCGATGGTCGCCGGCTTGTGGCGTGCTCTCGGGCAGAACTACCTTCCCGATCATCGTGTCCCGCGTCTCGTGTCGATCGCTTGCTGGCTCCTGGGCGGCCTGTTGCTTCTTCGCCTGGTCAGGCGACGACTTCGTGGTCCCCCCTGGGTGTACCTGCTGCTCTATGCGTTCTCGCCTCTAGCTATTGTCTTCTCGCGCAACATCCAGCCCGATGCGTTGGCCGTCCTGTTCATGCTTTTGGCCATCGAGCGGGCGGATGCCAGCTCGGAAGGGGAGGGTGCTGCGCCGTGGATAGCCGCTCTTCTTGCCGGCGTCGCGATGGGCCTGGCCATTGCAGTCAAGGGAACCCTTGCCTTGCTGCTGCCGCTCCTGCCAGCCATCCTCCTCGCGCGCCGCCGTCCAGGTGCTCGGAGACGGGTCGTGGTGGCGATGTTGTCATCCGTTTTGCTTCCTGTGCTGTGGTATTGGCACGCCCACTACACGCTCGGTGCCGACGGCGCCAGTTTTGGTCTCTGGGGCAAGACAGCGCACAAGTGGGGCAACCCCTCGTTGTGGTTCGACGTTGCCACCTGGCGCGCGATTGTTGGCTCAGCAATCACCCAGACCCTGAGCCCCCTTGGCCTGCTTTTGCTGATTTGGGGGGCGGCCCTCGCGCGTCGTCGGGCTGAGCTACGGATGTTTGTGGTCGCGGTGTTGTCCGTCGCGGCAGGATTCGTAGTGCTTACGGAGGGCTTCGCGCTGCACAACTACTACCAGTTACCTCTGGTCCCCTTTGCATCGGTGTTGTGTGGAGCGGCGTTGGTCGACGTGGGGGGGCGTCTGGCCCAGTGGGGAGCACTGACGGGCCGGATGCGCGCAGCCATCGCTGCGAGCGTGTTCCTGTTGGCGGTCCTATCCGTGCAGCTCGGTACGGGTTTTGTGAGCCAGAGCTTGCTCAGGGATCAGCGCGTGGAGGATCTTTCGCGAGGCGTGTCGGCGATGCTTCCTCGCAAACACTCGGTGGTGATAACGGACCGACATCCTCAGACGATCATGTACGCGATCGATCGTCGTGGCTGGCATCGCACGTCCCTGCCGCCCCGCGAACTGCGCAAGCTTCAGGGCTTGGGAGCGGAGTACGTGTTGATTACGTCCACTGTCAGCGAGTTCCGCGACCCGTTGATGGTCGCCTACCTGCGCCTCGCTGCGATTCGAGAAGCGAGTGGTCCGGGATGGGTGCTCTACAGGTTGCGGGATGCGCCGCCACTACGGGCGCCGCCTACGGATGCGCCGAAAGAGGCTGGCTGAAGGCGCTTGAATGGGTCGGCTAGAAGCCGTACTCGACCAGCGAGAACCGTGGCAGCACGGAGACCAGAATGGTCTTCTGTGCAAGGACCAGGTCGGGGTCGTCTCCGTCGACGACCAGGAACACGAAGTCATGTTGGCCGATGTGGCGCGGTTCGGGCACCCACTCAACGGAGGCGCCGCCCGCCCAGGCCTCGAAGATGACTTCCTCAGGGAGCATCGAGGGTCGGAGCTCACCCAACTCGGGGTTGGAGAGTAGGACCTCGACCGTGAGCACTTCACCGACGTAACCGGTGACGACTTCCGGCGCAAGGATCAGGCCTTCTGCCTCGGGGTCATCTACCCCCTCGTCGAAGGCGCGCCTTGGCGCTGCCTCGGCTCGCACGAGTTCCTCGTCCATGACGTAGGTCGACAGGCTGTCCGCCTCAGCGCTGGCGTTGGTCTCGATCGAGTAGTCCGAGATCTCGGCTGTGCCTATGCAGCCCCCGAGGACGAGCGCTACAGCGGTGAGAATCCAAGAACTTTTGTCCAACTGTTGTGGCATCGGGCTGCCTCTCTCAGAGCAGGTGACTGCTAATTGCTGGCAAGTCTAGCTCGGAGCGAGGCCGACAAGTACTTCCATTGGCTGGATCGACTCGTCATCGGCTCCATCAGCGCGGCGCTCATACTCCATGAGGGTGCGCACGATAGCGATCCGCAGGTCTTCGTTGAGCTCCGTGCAATCTTCTGCCCGAACTCGCGCGACGAACCCGCGAGCCATCGCGGTCTCGCTGTTTCCGCGAAGTAGGCGGTGCCGTACGACCTTGCGCACTGCGGATAGGAAACGCTCGAAGCCGAGAAGCACCGCTTCGTGGTCCTCACGGAAGAAGTTGACGTAGTCACTCGGGATGATGGCGTTGTAAGTGATCCGACCGCGGCCATAGTCGTTCTCTTCGACCAGGCCCTGGGCGATCAGAGTCTCGACGGACAACCGCGCATAGTTGACCTCATAGTTGATGGGCAACTCTCGTGCGATCTCCTCGAGGTTCATCTCCCGCTCCAGGAGCATGAAGTAGACCTTGCGTCGCAGGTTGAAGCCCGGACCATCGCTCTGGTCTACGGCGCCTTCCTTGAAGCGCTTCTTGATCTTCTTGACCGTGCGCAGGGCGGTGTCGAAGGCCAGGGAGACTCGGGTACTCGTGCGATAGCGTCGCTCAGCCCGCTCGTAGAGCGCCAGGGTGAAGAGGTCACGAGCGCGTCCGATGGGCATGTCCAGATCGAGGACGATGTCCGAGACCATGCCGAGAAGGTTGAATACAACCCGCGCTTCACCGGTCAGTGTGTGTCGTCCGGGGCGCTCGGCCTCCGGTAGTTCCGATAGTTCTGCAAGGCGTGCAACTTGTCCCATTACTCGTACCCCTTTCGTGGTCGGTGGTCGTTCCGACAATTGCTTCCTTCTCATTTCAAGGCGCGTGCCAAAAACGGGCAGGCCTCTGCACGAGACCTTAGATTCCCTTACAGCAATGCGTTTGGCAGGCCCCCGGTCGCGCCTCTGTCAGCAGCGTTCAGACCGAACTGCATGGCACGTATCCGCACAGTGCGACATCGATGTCCGGCCGAAAATTGCTGCGCTGACACGGATGTCACGGTGGGTTCGATTTGGTCCAGCGGCAAGGGAATTCTAATGCTCCCTTCCGGTCTCGCTATAGGCGGGTGACCTGATGTTGCTGGGGGTCAGGCTCCTTCTCGGAGATCTCAGCGGCGATGCGACTGAGCTCCTGGCGGAGGACGTGGCCCTTCTTGTCGAACATGTGATTGGCTCCGGGGATCAATGTGGCTTGTGTTGGGATGTCCAGGGAGCGTAAGCCCTCGACCAGTTCCTCGACGAGCTTCGCTGGGCAGAAGGGGTCCTCATCGCCCACGACCAGGTAGATGGGACGATGGTCTGAGGCATCTCGCAAGAAGCTGTAGTCGTAGTCAAAGCTCAGCGGCAGACCAATGCCGACCCGATGAGTGCAGCTCAGTTCATCGGCCGCGAAACCCAGCCCAACATACGAGCCGAACGAATAGCCCCCGAGCACGCGTGGTGTCTGGCTACTCGTTTCAGGTGCCGCGGGGGCTCCCTCGTTCATGTAGTGCCAGGCTGCCTCCACATCGAGGCGTTCATTTCGTCCGCCGTCATAGCTCCCCCCGGAGGCTCCCGCACCACGAAAGTTGAAGCGGAGTGAGTGGAAGCCCCAGTCGCGGAAGGCCAGGTACAGGGTATGGACGACCTTGCTCTCGAGGGTGCCGCCCATGAGCGTGTGGGGGTGGCAGGCGACCAGGCTACCAACAGCCTCGGGGGGGCAGACCTCTCGTGCCTCGAGCGCGACGCCATCGCGGGTCTCGAGTGTCAGCGGCTCGTCCTTTTGTGGATAGGGCACTGCGGTAGGGTAGCAGCACGGTGCTCCCGGGTTGTTGTCCCTTTCGCTGGAACCTTGGTGTTGACCTCGTACGCGCTGAGGACTATTGCTTGCGTGCCGGCAGGGGCTCGGCCTCAAGAGAGGGAGCGACAAAATGAGGACTCATCTTCTGATCGCATCGATTGTGCTCAGCGCTGTCGCGCCGAGTCTTGCCCACGGTGCCGATGCTTCTCTTCCGGTCGGCCTCAGTTGGTGTCAGTCCGTGGGTGAAGTTCTCGCGAAGATTCCCGACGCGCGTGAGATGAGCGATGACGTTCTCGACAGTACCGTTACGGTGTGGGGAGTCGAGGGATTCATCAGCGCCATTCTGGACGACGGGAAGCTGGTGGGTGTGCGCTTCCGAGCATTCGAGGAGCTGTCCGATCTCAAGCGCATTCGCAGCAAGCTGGTGCGCAACTACGGCGAAGGTGGCACGCGGGGTTCGGCGACTCGCTGGTCCGCAGGAGAGGGAGTGAAGGTCGAGCTGAAGCTGCAGAGCGAGCAGATCTTCGTGGG
>CAZEIY010000229.1:0-6903 GCA_964512375.1 uncultured Rickettsiales bacterium
ACATCGGCGAGGTGGTCAGCTCGACCGACGACCCGCTCCAAGACCTCACTCAACACGGCGACACGTTCTTTGAGAGGACGCGCCGCCCACTCCCCCTGTGCGCTCCGGCAGCCCGCGATCTCCACCGCGAGCTCAGCCGGCGAAGCCATCGGGAAGCTCTCAACTATGGCGAAGCTGCGGGGGTCGATGGCTCGGATGTGGCCATCCTCAACGAGGTGGGGGGCTGTAGTCATGGGATTCCTACTAGGCGAGTCGGGAGGCGAGGCCCTGGGCGAGCATCATACTCATGGACATGATCGTGACCTGCGGGTTCACACCGAGGACGTCGGGGAAGACCGAACCATCCATGACGTACAGGCCATCCTGACCATAGAGCGCGCCGCTGCAATCCACCGCTGAATGACGAGGGTCTCTGCCCATCCGCACCGAGCCGTGTGGGTGACTGGAGTAGATAGACATCAGCTGCTTGGGACGCACTCGCTCCGGTGCGAGCAGCTCACGCGCCTGCTCCAGTGAGGTCATCGGAGGCATGCTTCGAATCCCGGCATAGACCTGGTCCATCCCGGCGGACAGGAGGAGCTCCACTGCACGCTCGATGAGCTTGAGAAGGCGCACTCGATCGCTCTCGATCAGGTCGTAGGAGACGCGCACCTCGCCTGGCAGGCCGCGCGGCTGAACCGTGCCCTCACTCTCATCTGCAATCATCCCACCAAGGGCCGTCATGTGTGCGAAGTTCATCATCCGATCCGTACCCTCGTTACCGAAAGGAAAGTTCACCCAGAAGACCTCGGGAGTAGCCCACCAACTCTCAAGGATCATGCGGTCCTGGCGCAGGAACTCATCGGAATAAAAGCCCTGGGGGATGCCGTTCCAGCCATCGATCTGCTGCTGGCCAACCCCGATGGTTCCACTGGCTGGATGCACCTTGAGGTGCTTGCCCACATGCTCGTTGCCGAGCTCATTCTGTAGAAGGAAGCCCGGACTCTGAATGGCGCTGCCTGCCAATACAACGGCCCGGGCGTCCACACGGAGGCTGCCAATCGGGCTCAGGGTCGCGGGGTCCAGCAAGGTCGCCTGCACCCCTGTGACACGGTGCCCGTCGGTGTGAGCCAGATCGGCACGAGCGTGAGTGATGAAGTGCGCCCCGAGCTCTTCTGCACGGGGGATGAAGGTTCGACCAACCGACAGCTTCCCGCCCGTTGGGCAGCCGGTATTGCATGCCCCGCATCCCACACAGGCCGGCGCGTTACGAGGCATGGGCCCCCCAGACCAACCAAGCCTCTCGAGGCCAACCATGCAGGCGGCATTGTTGCCGCCGTAGATAGCAGGGTTGGATGCCGTCACCTGGATGATGTCCTCGGTCTGCTCGAGAAAGGGCAAGAGGTCGTCGTAGGTGAAGTCGAGTCCGTGCTCGTCGTGCCACTCGTCAAAGCGCCAGCGAGGCAGGCGAAAACAAATTCCCGAGTTCACCACCGTCGAACCGCCCAGACACTCGCCGCCGGCAACGGGAATGAAGAGGTTCCCCATCATCAGGCGCTGACCATCATCGACGTACAGTTGCCGACTGGCGACGCCCAGATCCTGGCTGAAGTCCTTCTCTGTGAAGTTTCCACCGGCCTCGAGGCAAATCACTCGAAGCCCCGCACGCGCAAGAACCCACGACGCAGCGGCCCCGCCAGCGCCTGAACCAATTACGCAGACATCTGCCTCGAGGCGCTCCGTCTCTACCTGGGTACTGTCAGAGATCACTGCCACTCCGCACGTGGGCGCGCGTCAGCAGCGGTAGCGCAGCGATGGCGAACGCCTATTCGGCGCTTCACCTCCGGGTGAGCGAAGTAAGCGATTCCGAGCGCGCTCTTCAGCGCCATCGCCAACATCCGTCGCGAATACAAGCGGGTGGTCTCCCAGCGACGTAGATAGCGCTCTCTGGCTGAGCTGGGAAGATCGCTAAAGCGCCGCACCCTCAAGCCGAAGGCCGCCGTGCCGTGTTCAAAAAGCATGAGCATCATTCGGAACTCACCCGATCTGCTCTCACCCTGGCCGTCGAGCCAGCGATCGATGTACTCCGGAACCCGGGCATCCGTCCCGCTCAGACCAATGGCATTACCCGGAGGGAACATCGTGTTGGCGAGGGCCGCCATGATGGTGTACTCGCGCCGCTGCAAGAACATGAGTTCGCATGCCGGCGCGACGTCGGCGTAGCGGCCACTGTGACCGATTCCAAAGACCACAGCGGAGCCGCCACCTAAGGCGGCGACAGCGATACCCGCGCGACGCAAGACGGTGCGCCTGCTGATTTGTGTGAGCGCTGAGGGGCGAGGTCGGGAGTTCATGGACCGCGATTGTAAACGCCTCGCGGCGAAGGAGTTTAGAATTGTCGGATGTCCGCCGCGCATCCCCTCGTCGAGAGCCTCGATTGGCCATCGATTTGTGACGAAGCAACCGAGTTGTTCCGCGATCTCCTGCGCATCGACACAACCAACTCGCCCGAGCATGCTGGCAACGAGATCGAGGCGGCTCGCTACCTCGAAGAACGCTTCGCCCGCGAAGGGCTCGACTCAACGGTTCTTGAGTCCGCACCACGCCGTGGCAACATCATCAGCCGCATCCGAGGTGATGGCAGCGGCGGCGCTCCCATCCTCCTCTCGGCGCACCTGGATGTGGTTCCCGCCGAGGAAGAACACTGGCTACATCCGCCCTTCGCAGCAGAGATCCACGACGGCTGCATCTGGGGCCGTGGGGCCATCGACATGAAGAACATGGCGGCAATGGAAGCGATGGTGATGCTTCTGTTGAAGCGCAGTGGCAACACCTTGAAACGGGATCTCATCTTCGCTGGAGTAGCGGACGAAGAGGAGGGCTGCGAGCTGGGCTCACTCTGGCTGGTCCGTGAACACCCAGAGTTGGTACGAGCGGAGTACGCCATCTCCGAAATCGGTGGTTTCTCGCTTCACGTCGGCGATGAGTGCTTCTATCCGGTCCAGGTGGCGGAAAAGGGCTATGTGCGGTTAACCGTTCGCGCTACGGGAACGCCGGGCCACGGCTCACTGCCCAACGCAGACAACCCCATCACGCACATCGCCGTCGCCGCACAGAAGCTCGCTAGCGAACGTCTGCCCCATCATCGAACGGCCCCAGCCGCACGCTTTATTGAGGGACTCGCCTCTCACCAGCCTCTGCCCGCATCGATGATTCTGCACGGCCTGCTTCGCGGCTCCACTGCAGACTTCATCCTGGACCATCTGTTGCCCGACCCGAGCTTTGCGTCGAGCATCGACGCCCTGATCCACAACACGGCAAATCCAACGGTGCTGCGCGCTGGCTTGAAGATCAATCAGGTGCCCAGCGAGGCCATCATGAAAATTGATGGACGGACCCTTCCGGGGCAGAGCGCTCAAGACATCGTCGACGAAATAAGGGCCGTCATCGGGCCCGGGTTCGAAATCACAATCGACAGCTCCGCCGATCCCACTGTTACTGACGCTGACGACCCTATCGCGGCACGGATTCGCGAGGTCATGGATCGCCAGGCGCCCGGCGGGATCGTCCTTCCGATGCTGATTCCCGGCTTCACAGACGCCAAAGCCTACTCTCAACTAGGTACCCGCTGCTGGGGATTCTCGCCGGTACAGCTCGATGCAGAGATGAGCTTTTCGAGCATGTTCCACGGCCACAACGAGCGCATCCCTGTGGCTGGGTTCCACTTTGGGGTGCGAGCACTTTTCGACCTGATCACGTCTCTCGTTCTCTAAGTCACGCAGGCCGCATGCTATCGTTCAACACCAAAAAGGTGGCCCATTCCGGCCGCATCCACCCGCCTGCTCTCGAGAGCCTGGAGCCAGCAAATGAATACCGGCGCCTCCCTTCCCCACAGCACGGTTCTCCGACTGCTGCTGCTCGCCCTCACTGTGTGTGTACTTGCTGCGTGCCCGCCCGGGGAACCCCCGGAATTCGACTTCTCGAATCTCAGCGACGCCCGCTTCGGCGAGGCCTATGAAGCCCAAATCTACCTGCTCGACTACACCGGCCCCGCGGCCTTCACCCAGGTTGGGGGAGACCTACCACCAGGACTCTCCATGGACGAGGCCGGATCTATCTCTGGCACGCCTGAGTACCTGGGCACCTTCGCCTTCGAGGTGATGGCGTCAGGACTGACTCGCTTCGACGACAGTATCGGCACCGTCTCGATCAACGTCGTCGCTGTCGGTGAGACCCTCGAGGCAATCTTCGTGGGATATGAGCACGACCAGTTCAACAACATGACCGAGCGCCTCGACCTGATGCGGGACATCTGGATGCGGGTCACCGGTGGCGGCATCCAGGGCGATGGGGTGAACTCCTGGACCATGAACCCCGGGCTCTACCTCCCTGGCCCGAACGGTTTCAATGACGGCGGGGATGTCGACGACCAGCGCATCGGCGACATCGCCTTCTCAGAACTCATCGTTGAGTTCACCGACTGGGAACCCACCGGCCCCGTAGCTGCCAACCCTCCCGGACACCCCTCCGACCACAACCCAGAGGGCGATCCTCCGAGCTACAACTCAGCAGGCACCTTCAGCGCAGGAGCAGATGGCGGCGAGGCCGATGTCAGCCTGAGCCACCCCGATTACCCCGGGCAGGTCGACCGCCGGCTTCTGATCGTCCCACCCGATTGGTGCCCCGTTGGCGAGGACCGCGATGGGGGCCCCGGGGGCTGGAGCGCTACTCGCTACTGTGAGGGCCCCAAGGCTGAAGACGGCGACTGAGCGCTGAGTTGAACTGCGATGCGCCTCGCAAGGATCCGAACCCCAGCCGGGGTGCGCGTCACCAGGATAAGCGACGACGGAGCAAGCGCACTGCCGCCTGGTGACGCCTGGCTACCGGGCATCGATGACTTTCCGCTGGAAGACGAGATCCCGTTATCGTCAGCAAACCTTGAGGTACCACTCCGTCCCTCCAAGGTGGTCGCCATCGGCAGGAACTACCGAGCCCACGCCGCTGAGTTGGATAACGTGGTCCCGGAGCGGCCTCTCATCTTCCTCAAGGCGCCGAGCAGCGTCATCGGCCCTGGACAACGCATCCTCCTGCCACCCGACTCGTCTCGCGTCGAACACGAAGCGGAGCTGGGCGTGGTCATCGGCCGACGATGCCGCCACGTACTTCCTGAAGATTTCGCTTCGGTGGTGGCGGGATATGTCGCTGTCAATGACGTCACAGCCCGAGACCTGCAGAAGAGCGACGGCCAATTCGCGCGCGGCAAGGGCTTCGACACATTCTGTCCTATTGGCCCCTGGCTGGAGACCGACCTGAATCCCCTCGATGTCGAGGTGTTGTGCCGCGTGAACGGCGAACTTCGCCAGCAGGGACGCACGTCACAGATGGTCTTCTCGGTTCCCACACTGGTGGCGGCCATCTCGCGGGTCATGACGCTGCTACCCGGAGATGTGATCGCCAGCGGCACACCTTCGGGGGTAAGCCGGCTCTACCACGGCGACGTGGTGCAGGTTGAGATCGAGGGCCTGGGAGTCCTTGAGAGTCACGTGCGCAACGACGAAGACGCTCCCGCACAGCCCACCGGCTACCGGAACTTTTTCCCATAACTGCGATCCGCAGAGATCGCATATTCGAATGCATCAGGTTGATTACAACCAGATGAAAAGCGCCAAGATATGGCGCTTTTCTCCATAACAGTGCTTGCCCTGCGATCCCGTTCGTCCTAAAACCAGTGTTGTTACTCGTCTTTTTGCCCTCTGACTCAGGTGATCGTTCATGAAGCTCCGTCTCGCTGCGCTGTTCCCGCTCCTGCTCCTCTCATCCATCCTGCTGCTCTCGAGCGCCTGTCTCAAAGATAAGACCGCGACATCCGGAGCGACGAGCGGTGATGTCACTGCGAGCAGCGTGACGAACACCGACTCCGAGGTGAAACAACAGACTCCCATCACCGAAGAAGAACTCGAAGTGCTGCGGGCCAACTTCTACCGGGTCAACTTTGACTTCAACTCAGCCGACCTCGGCGATGTGGCTAGGGAAGTCCTCGCAGCCAACGCCGAGATCCTGATGCGACACAGCGATGTGAACGTGCAGATCGAGGGGCACTCAGACCACTGGGGGTCCGACATCTACAACCTGGCGCTGGGCCAGCGGCGTGCGGATAGCGTATTCCGCTACCTCACCAACTACGGTGTCCTCAATGCCCAACTCAAGGTGATCTCATACGGCGAAGAGCGTCCCATGGTCGCCGAGGGAAATCAGACGAACGAGGCTCCCAATCGCCGCGCTGAGTTCCTGGTCATGGCCGGCACATCGACGGCGGCCTCGAGCTACTGAGTCCAGCCCAGCGTCCTCGCGTGCGAGAGCGCGAGCTGTAGGGAATCAGACAGAAAGCGCGTCCTTTCGGAATCCGCTGCCGCCCATCTTTACGTTGACCAGAGCCGGCACGCCCTCGCGTCCACAGGCCAGAGCTTCGCGCAGTACGGTCGGCAGTTGAGCCGGATCTTCGACCCAGAAGCCCTTTCCACCAAGGGCGTCGACCATCTTGTCGTAACGGGTGAACTCCAGTTGAGTCGCCACCATACGCTGCTCCCCATAGATGGACTTCTGACCGCGTAGGATCTGCATCCAGGCGGCATCATTTCCAATGACACCAACGATGCCGATCTTCTGACGAGCGCAGGCCTCGAATTCCATGCCGTTCAGGCCGAAGGAGCCGTCACCATAAAGAACCACGACGTCGCGGTCGGGCTCCGCCAGCTTGGCGGCCATAGCAAAGGATGGACCGACTCCCAGAGTGCCCAGGGGACCGGGATCCATCCACTGCCCCATGCCTCCGACATCAAGGATCTTGGCCCCGGTGCCGACGATGTCTCCGCCGTCCCCCACCACCACGGCACGATCATCGAGGACGTCGGCCAGCTCCTTGCA
>CAZEIY010000230.1:0-6903 GCA_964512375.1 uncultured Rickettsiales bacterium
CTTTCCCGGAGCACCGCTTTCTTTCACGGGAGTAATGGTGATGGTGCTGTTGTATCCGTTGTGCACGGTGAGGGCTGCCGGTTGTCCGCAGCCGGTCGCGACAGACAAGAAGAGAGCAAGGCCTGGGATACAGGAACGCACCGCGACACTGTACCCGCTTTCTTGTCGCTTACGCGGTGCTTACGCGTAAGATCGAAGGCATGAACATGTCACTCGTGCGCGCTCTGGTACTCCTCACCATCCTCCTCACTCTGATCGTGCAGGGCCTGCCACTTCTTCTTGATGGGGGGAACGCTCAGGCCTGTGGCGGCTTCTTCTGTTCTGCGATTAACCTGGTTCCCATCGAGCAGAATGCAGAGCGCGTTCTCTTTGAGGTGAACGGTGAAGGAAAGCTGGCAGGAACGGTAACCGTCACGGTCGAGATCTCGTACACCGGCAACCCCTCAGACTTCAGCTGGGTGCTGCCGGTCAATGATCTGGTTGGCGACCTCGCTGTTGCGCCGCCGCAGGCTCTGCAGTTGCTCGATGATGTCACCAGCCCGCGCATTATCCCGCCGCCTACTCGCTGTACTCAGCCCCTTCCGCTGCCCTTTGCCGGTGGTGTGGGGGAGAGCGTCTCGCTCCGAAGCTCGGACGCTATGGCTCCGGGCGATGTTCTGGTGGAGAACCTCGAACAGGTGGGTCCTTATGAGCCTCAATTAGTCTCGTCGGACGACGCGACATCGTTGATCACCTGGCTCAATGACAATGACTATCTGATCACCCCCGAGATGGAGCCGGCCGTCGCTGACTACGTAAGCGATGGGATGAAGTTTCTCGCCATGAAGCTGGCTCCCGACTCTGTGGTCTCAGATGTCGCCCCCATTCAGGTCACCTATCCGGGAGATGAGCCCATGGTGCCGCTGGTCTTGACCTCGGTGGCTGCCGAGCCAGAGATGGGGGTGGTTGTGTTTGTCGCTGCCGGTAGTCGCTACGAGTCAGCCAACTACGCCAACCTCGAGGTGGACTCTGAGCTGGTACAGGCTCATCCGACCAGCGGCGAGAGCAACTACTACCCTCTGGTTTCCTGGCAGATCGACAATGCCGGTGGAGAGGCGATGGTCACCGAATTTATGGATTCCACTCAGGTGGTCTTCGACAACGTCATGAATACCTGGAGTTGGAATGACAACTTTGCGGAATCTCTGGACTTCATCGGGGAACTCCGCTCCCGCCAGCCCTTTGTTACGCGGATGTACAGCCGAGTCTCAGCCTGGGAGATGAACAACGATCCTGCCTTTGTTGAGCAGGGAGGTGGGCTTGTCTCGAACGTGCACGATCTCAGCACGCGCGATCCGGTGGAGATCTGCTGGGGAGAAGAGCCGCGCACTCCTTGTGGATCGATGTACTGCGGTGAAGGGGCTGAGTGCGCGAGTACCGAGCTCGGTGATGCGTGTCTCTGTCCTGAGGGCAGTACGGCTCGGGTGATCACCGATCCACGGGTGCAGGCATCCTTCGTTTCGAACACAGTCTTCTGTCAGGACGCCACTTATGACTTGATGTCATCTGTGGCTGATATGGGTCTCTCTGGCTCGGGAGCGGACCCCTGCGCAAACTTCGACTGTGGCCCAGATGGCCAGTGCCTTGCGCTCAATGGCTTTCCTACCTGTCAGTGCGATTCGGGCTTCGCAGCAGTTCCCGACGGTGGCTCTGGCATGGAATGTTCCGAGGTCAGCAAGCGCTATGGCCCCGAGCAATTGCTCTGGGACTCTGTCGCTGGTTGCGGCTGTTCGTCGTCCATCTCTCGAGTCGGCGGTTCCAGTTGGCTACTGGTTTTGGTGGCCTTTCTGCCCGCGCTTCGGCGTCGTCGAAGGGACTGAGTCACTTTGCTCTTGATTCGGGATGGAGGGACAACTCTGACCGGGGGGGCTCTCTCTCCTTGTGCTCTTGTGTGTCAGTCAACTCTGCGCCGCTGGCTGTGTGCAGGGGCGCCGTGCCGTCGATTCGGACGATGACGACTCTGCACTGGGAGATGACGACGACTCTGCACTGGGAGATGACGACGACTCTGCTCTAGGAGATGACGACGACTCTGCTCTAGGAGATGACGACGACTCTGCACTGGGAGATGACGATGACACCTTCGGCCCCGATGACTTTGACCATGATGGATTCACTCCTGCCGATGGTGACTGCGACGACTTCGACGACACCGTCTATCCAGGGGCGCCTGAGGTGCCGGATTTTCAAGACAATGACTGTGACGGAATAACTGACGAGGGAACGGCGCTCTTCGACGACGATGGTGATGGCTGGAGTGAAGATGAGGGTGACAGCGACGATACCGATGCATCCCTGAACCCGGGTTCTATGGAGGACGGTGGTACCGGCACAGGTATGGGCAATGGCATCGACGACGACTGCGATGGACTCATCGACGAGGGGACCAGTTCCTTCGACGACGATGCGGATGGCTATAGCGAGCTGCAGGGTGATTGCGATGACTTCAACCCGTGGGTGAGCCCAGGACAGCCAGAGGACCCCACCAACGGTGTTGATGATGACTGTGATGGTCAGATCGATGAGATGGTTGCTGGGTGTGACTGTCCCAGCACGACGATACTCAGGCAGGGGATGGACGTGTGCGAGGGCTTTGTCAGTGCATCGAATTCAGGCCCTTCGTTTGCCATTCTTCCTAACTTCGGCCTGTACCAGCCGCAAAACGGCTGCCAGATGATCGCGTTGAGTACCGGGCTCATCACCGGACCGGTGCAGTCGGGTACAGATTTTGGTTTGTATGGGGCTCTTGACGACACGAGTTCTCTGATCTTGAACCTTACGGTTCCCCCCTGGTCGTCGTCGTTCTCCTTCTCGTTCAACTTCATGAGTGCCGAATACCCTGAGTATGTGGGTCTCATCTGGAACGACTTCTTCTATGCGAATCTCAGCTCAGCGGCATTCAACGGAAACATCTCCTTCGACTCTCAGGGCACTCCGATTCAGATTAATAATGCGTTCTTTACGGTGACGAGCAGCGCTGGGCTGGCAGGGACTCCTTTCGGGCTGATCGACTATTCCGGTTGGACACCAGAGCTTGTCGGTGGAGGCACTGGCTGGCTGACGACGACTGCGCCGGTCGTGGGTGGAGAGAGCATTACTCTCGAGTTTGTCATCGGAGATGTTGGTGACGGTTACTTCGACTCCACGGTGCTCATCGATAACTTCGCCTGGGGGAACGACAACCTGACGCTGCCCGAAACGCAGCAGTAAGCAGTCCTCTTGCGAGCTACGAGCTACAGGAAGCGGCCGAGCCCAATGATGAAGTGACCCATCGGCCAGGCTCTACCGCCTTGATCGTCGTCGAGCCACGCAGTATTTTCTTCGTCGGGATTCATGATGGCTCCGCCACCGCCCTCGAAGGTGAGCCGGAATCCGTCAGAGAACTCGAAGTCCACGCCGCCAAACCCTTGAATCCCGCCGTAGACGACCACGGTGTTGGTGGAGTCGTAGACGCTCTCGCGAGTGGTCCCGGCGAAGAAGTCGGCTCCGCCACCCAGGTAGGGCTGGATCGAACCGGTGAGGAAGCGGTATTTCATGCCGACTCCTACTTCTGGAAGCAGCGTACCTCCCTCCTTGAGGTCGGTGGCTGTCATTCCGAGACGGATGTCGAGATTGAGACCCTTGATGATGCGAATGTCGATCAGCACGGTTCCACCGATGTAGTCGGAGGTCGGCGTGGTGCCGTTCGGGCAACGGTCCCCGGTGACTTCGTCTGAGTTGCAGCGATGCAACTGGAAGAGCTTGAAGCCGGCTACCGCACCGGAGCGGTAGCGCGGATCTCGGAGCAGCGCCTTCTCAGCCTTCTCCTTCCTGGTGAGAGGTTTTTCTACCTCCACAGGTGGTGGTGGGGCTTGGGTCACGGCAGGAGCAGCTGCAGGAGCGGGCGCGGGGGCTGGCGGAGCGGCGACGAGGGGGGCCCGCAGAACCGTCCACACGCCAGTGCGCGGATCGAAGGCACGTACCTGAATGGCAGAAGGATCTTCGGGATGCAGCTTGAGCACGTAGATCTCGGTGAGCAATTCCTCGGCACCGCGGTCACGGAGCATCGAAGTAGCTAGCGCCGAGAGCGCTCCGTCGGGGCCGTCGAGCATGGTGCGCTCGAGCCCGCGCGAGCTGAACAGCAGGAGCTTGCCGCCGCTCTCGAGTCGGTACACGAAGCTGTGCCAGTTGGAGTGATCATCGAGCGCCTGGACCACGTGAATTCCTGGCAGCAATTCACGCTCGATAGCCTTATCCAGATCGAGTCGTTGTCCGTCGAGCCAGACCTCGACGTAGGAAGAGCCACGCATGTCTCCGTAGACTCGGGCCTTGGGGGCCGCGACGATCTCCTGCACCGCAGAGAGGAAGGTGGAATGTGGTTCGGTGGGGTACGACGCATCCCAGGGTTGGGCGGGATCGATGGCGGCGCTCTGTCGGAACTGGTTGGCAGCAGTCTCGATGTCACCATGGATGTAGGCGGCAATACCTGTGTAGAAAGACAGTCGAGCGATCGCTTCAGTGGAGAGGAAGTCCTCCTGGCATGGCAACCTCTGTGCCGCCAGTGAGAAGGTCTCAAGGGCGCTGGCCGGCTCAAGATCGTCGAGGAGCGCTAACCCGCTTGCCGTTAGCTGACTCAGCTCGGTCTTACCGTCTGGCACCACGATGTCTGGGGCGGCGGCGGTACAGGCAATGGCTTCCGCGTTGCCGCCTATTTGGAAGTCGGGCGCCTCAAGCCAGTCGGAGAGCCGCAACACCCTGGAGGGGAACGGATCACCCTCTGGTAGTCGAAGGTCGAGGACCTCACTGCTGATCTCTGCGCCTCCAGCCGCACTGCTCGGCCCCCACACTGCCAGTGCTCTGCTGGCGGTCGCCCGCGGTTTCGCCTCCTCTTCCGAGCTACCTTCGGCCTCCTCAGCGGCGGCCAACAGAGGCACACCAAGGGTAGCCAGTAGCGCGAGCACCGAGGCGAGCATCGATTGATAGGACAGAGTCACCTAGTTCCACTCCTGTGCAGTGAAGTCATACTTACCCAGTTTAAGAGTCTTTCCGACTTCGATGTTTACTGGGATCGTTTTGCTTGCCTTGATGCCGTCCGTAGCGCATTCCAGACGAACGATATGTTCGCCGGCAGTCAACTCAATGGGCATCAGCGGCGTCTTGCCAACTTTCTTTCCGTCGACATAGACCACAGAGGATGGCGTTGAAGGCCGTACCCCGAGTGCGCCGATTCCAGGCGGCTCGACGATGACCTCGGGGGCCGCTTCGTTAGCGGGCTCAGGAGCCGCGGTTGCTACGGGCTCAGGAGCCGCGGTTGCTACGGGCTCAGGAGCTACCTGTGGCGGAGCGCTTGCTGCGGGAGTCTTCGTCGCAGCAGGTTTCCTGGAGGACTTCGTGGCAGAGGGAGGCGAGGTTGGTAGTGCAGTGGGAGGACTGCTGACGGCGCCAGACTCTGCTGCTGAGGCAGCGCTCGCAGCTTGCGTCGTGTCTCGCTCAGCAGGTTGCTCCGACGTCACTCGGCTCAGGACGACTCCTAGAGTGATCATCAGTGCCACTGCAAGGAGGGCGACCAGCACCTTCTGACTCGGGGCTTCTGGCAGGGCGTCGATGTCTGCGCCGGCACTCTCGCCAGGCATCATCGTCTCAGGAAAAGACGGCTCATCAAGCACGGCAACGGCTACGGTTTGAGTCATCGCCTCGTTCAAATATTGACTCTGAAGCTTGCTGATCTCGGCATCCGCAGCAGCCCGGGCTTCCTCGACGTCGATGTCGTCAGTGAGGGATAGCTCCGCTTTGCTGATGAGAGGGGCGAAGTCCATCGCCTCCTCGTCGGTGCTCGGCTCGGAGCGGACGCTCTCTTCGAGCAGCTTGCTTCGCAGCGTGTACATGAAGTTCTGGGTGGTCCAGGGTTCCGATTCACGGTGCTCCTGCAGTCGTTTCAGAGCTTCTTGGAGAGCTCTGGCGCTAGGAAAGCGCTTCTTCGGTGCGCGCTCGAGGCAGCGGCTGACGATGGGGCCGAGGCCCGGCAGAGCCGCTTCAGCCTCCTCTACCTGTTCACTGACTTCAGCGCGGGACACAGCGAACAGGACGGCGGCGAGGGAGTCCCCCTGGAAGAGGATCTTCTCGGTAGCCAACTCATAGAGCAGGGAGCCCATCGCGAAGATGTCTGAGCTGGCGCCGAGCTGGGGGTCGCCGCCGACCTGTTCGGGAGACATGTAGTGTGGGGTGCCCTTGGTGGTGTCTACCAGGGTGGTCTTGAACAGGTTGGTGTCGGCCTTGGCGATGCCAAAGTCCATGATCTTGGTTACGCCATCACGACCGACGATGATGTTGGCAGGCTTGAGGTCGCGGTGCACCAGATGCACCTCGACTCCGTCGAGGCTCTCAAGGGTGTGGGCGTAGTGCAGGCCTTCACAGACCTGAATGGCCATGTCGAGGGCGACCACTTTGGGCAGTCGCTGCTGGTGCTTTCGACCCAGTTGAATCACGCGATCCAGAGTCCAGCCATCTATGAATTCCATCGCAAGGTAATAGGTGTCACCGACCCGATTGAACTCATAGATCTCGACGATGTTCGGATGCTTGAGCTGGCCGCCTATACGCGCTTCGTTCACCAGGGCCTTGAGGATGGCGCTGTCGCGGGTGAGGCTTGGGTGCAGGCGCTTGATTGCGACCTGCTTTGCGAAGCCCATGGGCCCAGAGCGCACCGCCCGATATACCGAGGCCATGCCGCCCTTGCCCAGAAGGTGGGTGAGGCGGTAGCTGCCGAAGACCTCGTCGATTACAGGCGTGGTCATTGATTCAGTGATTCGACTTGGCGACCTCTACGGTTGCGCTGAGTCGTCATCTCCCGCTGAGTCGTCATCTCCCGCTGAGTCGTCATCTCCC
>CAZEIY010000231.1:0-6638 GCA_964512375.1 uncultured Rickettsiales bacterium
TCGACTCGGTCGACTCGGCTGGCTCGGCTGGCTCGGCTGGCTCGGCTGGCTCGGCTGACTCGGTCGACTCGGTCGACTCGGTCGACTCGGTCGACTCGGCTGGCTCGGCTGGCTCGGCTGGCTCGGCTGGCTCGGCTGACTCGGTCGACTCGGTCGACTCGGTCGACTCGGTCGACTCGGCTGGCTCGGCTGGCTCGGCTGGCTCGGCTGGCTCGGCAACCATGATGATTGAGAATTCCACTCGTCGATTCAAGGCACGCCCCTCAGCAGTGCCGCTGCTCGAGAGGGTTCGGCTCTCTCCGTAGCCCAAGGGCTCCAGACGGCTGGCGTCTACCCCCTGCTGCACCAGTCGATCGACGACCGCCTCAGCGCGCTGCTGGCTCAGGCGCTGATTGTATGACGTATTGGCGCGCTCGTCGGTGTGTCCTTCGATCCGAACCTTGAGCAGTTGCGGATTCTCCACCAGCTGGTCGCGAACAGCATCAAGCACTGCCCTCGATTTCTCGACAATTACTGCCTTGTCCGAGACAAAGTGGATCTTCTCCAAGATGACGATCTTATCGCCACGAAGCACCGCCTTGACGTCGTCCGGACAACCACTCGGACCACCACCACCCTTTTGATCAGGGCAGTAGTCATCGACATCAGCGATACCGTCTCCGTCATTGTCCTCTTCGGGGCAACCATCCTCATCCTCGAAGCCATCCTTGTCTTCCTTGATCAAGGGGCAGAGATCCGAAGTGTCCTCGATACCGTCATAGTCGTTATCGGGCTCAGGACAGCCATCGCGATCGCGATGGCCATCAAGGTCCTCCGCCTCGTCTGGGCAGCGGTCATCCTTGTCCTCAATGCCATCGCCGTCATTATCAAGGTCAGGGCAACCATCCTCATCATCCACCCCGTCCCGATCCTCGGCCTCTAATGGGCATTGGTCATCGGCATCGAAGAAGCCGTCCATGTCGTTGTCCGGCTCGGGGCAACCGTCCCCATCCTGGAACCCATCTCGATCTTCTTCGATAAACGGACATCGATCCGCCTTGCCAGAGACCCCATCCCCATCACGATCCGAGCGAGAACTCCACGAGACTCCCGCGAGAACCCGAAACGTCGGAGTGCCTACGCCTCCCGTCAGACCACCTCCTCCACCAAGGGTGATGTCCAGACCGAAAGGCAAGGTGAGGCGCGCGTTACCAAGAACCTCGAGTGGACTATGCGCTGCGGCACGACCCCGATAGTTGGGAGTGTCAGTGCGGCTCTCACCGACAATGATTGCCCCAATGACCTCAACGTTGATGTCCAACCACTTATAGATGGGGGTCACTCCGACGCCCGCCGCGAAGACAAACTCGTCATCCGCAGACACGGCGCCGCTAATCACGGCCCCGTTCGGCTTGAAGCGATAGCCAACATGAGCTGCCCAGTGAAACACCTTCCAGCGCCTCGAAAATGCCCCTTTGACACCAAATGTCGGTACTCCATTGGTAGTGAACAGAGCTACATTTCCCGTCGGAAAAGTGACAAACGGGATCACCGCAATGCCGACCCCCTTCTTCTCTGGAAGCAGGCGGAACTTCCCCGACAGCACCAAGTCTCCGGCGGACATCGAGCCGACACTGGGATCAGTCGTGCGCTCCTCAAAACTCTGACCCTTGATGATGCTCTGCACAAAAGGCATGGCGACGTCGATCTCCGCCCACGACGAGAACGCAAATCCTGCCCGCAGGTGTCCGGAAATGATGCCATCAACCACACCAGAGGTTCGCCGCAGCGCACCATCAGATTCCTGGAGAGGATGGTGGGCATAGCTGATATAGAGGTCGAAGCCGGGGCGAAGGCGCTCAAGCATGGTGGCATCATCGACCGTAATAAAGCCGTGATGGCCCGCGGTCGGAATGAACCGCTGGATGTCGAGCGAAGCCTGTGGCTGGGCGTCGGCCACCCCGGGGGCCGAAATGAACGCAAGACTAAGGACCAGGACGACAACGCGCAGCATCAACTCCTCCTACGACGGACCGCACAGAAGACTGTCAGAGAGACGCTAGCTAAGGTTAGATCGACCGGTCAAGGCATGCGACATGCTCGTCGCTTGTTACCATAGCGTTCGCTGGGGTTTGGAACGACCACCGGCACAGCCCAAGTTGTAGCTCAGATACTCGGAGTACCATTGCTTCACACCCCGGCCACCATCACCCTCGCGATCACCGCACTTCTCTTCGCGAGTTCGGTCGGAGAGAGAGTCGAGGCCGCAGAACGAGAGAACGGAGGACAGGTCAAGGTAATCAGCATCTCCAAAACTCAGGGGCCGTCCTCGCTCAGCCCACGCTGTTCCGACTATCTCGATCGCAAGAACGACCCAAAAAAGCCCAAAGCAGCGGCCCCAGAGAAGCACACCCTCCCAGACCACACCGGCATGCCGGTGCTCCTACTCGGCGAGGACGAGACGCCCGTGTCCTCCCTACCGGGCAGCGTCCCTGGCAAGCTGCCGCTACAGCATCTCGAGGGCACCCCAGAGACCCTCCGCCGCATTCGCAAGGTGATGAGGGAAGCTGCGTCCGGAGCACGCAAGCGCTTCAGTTTCTTTGGTGCATCTCACACTGGCGCGGACATGTGGACGGGGCGCATCCGGCGTTTGTTGCAGGACCGCTTCGGAGATCTCGGCCACGGCTTCATCCTTCCCGCGGCCCTGTACCAGGGATACCGGGGATCGGACATCAACCTGTGCAGGACGGAAGGCTGGCTGTCTGATTGGGTAGGCAAGCGTAATGGTCATGGTGATGGTCGCCTTGGACCCGCAGGAATGAGCGTTAGTAGCTCCAACCCAAAGGATTTTGGTTGGATTGAGACCACCCGACAGAATAAGCACGGCCGCAGGGTCTCGTCCTTTGAGGTGCTCTCTCTACAGCAGCCTGGCGGAGGCGGCTTGCTCCTGCAGGTAGATGCTGGAGAGGTCCATCGGATCGAGACGTCCGGCGAAGAATTCACTATGGCTCGTACCCGAATCGAGGTCCCCGACGGGCCTCATCGGCTGCAACTTCGGCCCGCTGGGGACGGAGAAGTCCGTCTATTCGGCGTCTCGCTGGAGCGTGAGGGAGCCGGAATCCTGGTGGATGCGATGGGGATTCGTGGACTCGAGATGAAGACATGGCTCCGATGGGACCAGAACCTCGCAAAAGCGGGCCTCGACGCCCTCGAACCGGACCTCGTGGTGCTTGCCTATGGCACCAACGAGGCGAGCCATCAGAACTACACCATGGACGAGTACCGCGATGATCTCAGCCTCGCGCTCTCCCAATTACGAGAGAGACTGCCCGAAGAGGTGCCCTGCATTCTCGCTGGCCCATCCGATCGGGGAGTACGTCTGGGAGACAATCGCTTCGCCGTCTGGAACCGCACAGAGCCCGTCTCAGACGTACAGAGAGCGCTCGCGAGCACCTATGGCTGTGCCTACTGGGACTGGCAGGCGGCAACCGGCGGCCCCGGCTCTATGATCGCCTGGTACTTCACCGAGCCACGCATGGCTGCCAGGGACCTCATCCACTTCAATCGGCGGGGCTATCAGTGGCTGGGGGACCGCTTCGTAGCGGCTCTCGATGCTCTCGAGGCAGACCCTCGACTGGACTAGGCCGCGAGGAGTCGTCGTCGTCACCCAGATCCTCCTCACGAATGGGGGATGGACCCAGGCCGCTGTCGATTCTCCAGCTCTCATAAGCATGCAACAGAGCGTCTGTCAGGGTATCCCCAATGAGGTCGAGGCCCGGCATGCTCAGGTGCATCAAGTCCGTCCATGCGTAGGGGGGGCTGTGATTCAGCCAATCCGCAAAGCCACCCTCGCCTCCCATGGCCGCTCGAGAGTCCCAGAACGCACAACCCTCTTCACTGGCGGCCCGCCGCTGCACGGCAATCATCCGATTCAGAGCGGCCTTGCTGACAACCCGGCCACGCTCACGAACGGCCTGATCCAAGGGACCAACCACCAGGCAGGAGGCCTCTGGAGCCCCGGCACGCAGCATGCGAAGCACACGCTGATAGGCCTGCTGATAGCCCTCCCCTTCCCCCTTGAGGAGCAAAGGGTAGGTGAGCTCGTTACCGCCCGTTTGATAGACCAGGAGCGAGGGATCGCGACGTTTGACCTGACCAGAAAGGTGGCGTCGCCCCTGACGCTTCAAAATCGAAGCAATCGACGAGCCCGCAACTCCCAGGCACTCCCACGTGATGCCCGGGCCATTGGTCTCCAGACTCACCCCGTACAAGGTTACCGGGCCATCCCCCAGAACATTGATACGAGCGGTGCGTGATCCCACGCCTCCCGAGACACCTAGGAAACGATCCTCCACTACCTCCGAGGCTGCTGAGACTTCCATTCGCCCCCCGCCAGAGGGCACGACCTCAATGGTGCCGGCCCCAGGCCTGGCCTGGTAGTGCAGGTCGAAGCGGGCAAGGGGCTGCCGTCGGCCCTCAATCCTCAGTCCAGCCATCAAAACGGAGGCCACATCCTCTGCTGTAGAAACTGTTCCTGCAAGGCCGTAGCGATCCTCTTGCGCACCAGCAAAGGTGATCGTCTGGGTCGACCAATCACCCTTCTGACTACGGACGATTCCTGGACGAACCCCCCAGCGAGGATCGACCTCTATCGCTAGAAAACCAGGACCACCATCCCCAAACCGCTCCTGCAACCTTCGGCGCACCTGACCGGTGATCCCGTCTGCAGCAATGGTCGAGTCTCCCCAGTGCATTACTCGAACGATGGAAGTCGATGACTCAGCATCAAGTTCTGCCAGGGCTGTAAAGAAGTAGCGAAGGGCTTCGTGCTCCTTGTCCCCATCGATAAGGGTCGCGGTAGCCGGTGGCCGATCAGGGGGAGGAGGCGGTCCAGGGTTCGCCGTGGGCTCGTCAGAGCGAGGTTGCTGAGAACCCGTCAGCACGATGTCATTGGGGGATTCTGGTTCCTCGACCTGCGCTCCGTCCTCTACCTCAAGGGTCGAGAGTTCGCCGTAGTCATCTACCCGTACCCTTCGCTCTGCATCGAGCAGATGGACAAGAGGAATCGGCTCGCCCCGCCTCCATGGCTGGAGCTCCTCGAGTCCCGGCACCCCCCAGGTCAAGACACTGAGGACGAGCGAGAGCCCAAGAAAACTCAACAACGCCCGTAGCTCCTGACGATGTGGATCTGGTGTGGTTTGACTCAACGAAACATCTCGGGTCGGGGGACTAGAACTGGTAGTAAATGAAAGCTAGCTGCTCGCCGGTACCTAAGAGCATGCAAAGGGCCGTAGCGGCAGCCAGGCCCAACACCCACAGCGCGGGGCCAGCGCCTGCGAAGCGCTTCTCAAGGCGCTCCTGCCAGGCATCTGGCGAGAAGTGGATTGCGTAGCCCAGAGCGAGCATTGCCCAGGCCAGCATCGAAAAACGAGGCATCACAAAGCTGCCCTCCAGCAGCCCCAGGAGATAGGTCCACGACGTCGCGAAGTCGGGCGACCGGAACAGAATTCGCGCCAAGACGACAAAGTGAAACGTCAGCAAAAAACGCCACGTCCAGGCCCACCAACCCGGAAGAGGATCATCAGGCCGACGACCCGTACGAGACCGAATCACACGATTGATGGCCACCGCCGAACCATGAAGCAACCCGTAGACCACGAAGTTCCACGAAGCTCCATGCCAGATACCGATAATCAACAAGGTAGCCACGATGTTGAAGTAGATCCGCGCCCTCGGCTCCACCCTGGCACCCCCAAGAGGGTAGTAGATGTAGTCACGAACCCAGTTGCTCAGCGTGATATGCCAACGGCGCCAGAACCCAGCGACCGAGGTCGCCTTATAGGGCCGTCGAAAGTTCTCCGGAAGCTCGATTCCGAAGAGCTTCGCTGAACCCAACGCAATATCCGTGTAGCCGGAGAAATCGTAATAGATCTGCAGCGTGTAGGCGTAGAGGCCAACGAGGAGTTCCAGACTGGTGAAACGACTCGGCTCAGCGAAAATCGGGTCAACCACCCCCACTCTCACAATGTCGGCAAGAAGCACCTTCTTGAGCATCCCGCGACCGATTCGATACAGGCCACTCCCAACCTGACCATGCACCAGCCCCGGCAGAGCCAACAACTGCGGCAGGAGCTCGGCGCGTCGAACGATCGGGCCGGCCACGAGCTGAGGAAAGAACGTGAGGAAAGTGACAAAGCGCAATACGCTGCGCTCGGGCGCCTTGTCACGTGAGACATCGACGACATATGCCAGAGCCTGGAAGGTGAAGAAGGAAATCCCGACGGGGAGAGCAAGCTCCATCTTCGGCAGCTCGATTGCGAAGCCGAACCATGCCGCTACCGCTATGAAGTCGCCGCTCAGCCAATTCCAGTACTTGAACAGCACGAGTGGAGCGAGCAGCCCAGCCAGGACAACGACGAGCGGCCAGCGGCCTTTCCGACCCCTCTCACTCCGAGCAGCGAGCCAGGCTCCGCCCGTCCAGGCCACCGCTGTCACCCCAATGAGCACGGGTACGTAAGCCAACCTCCAGGACGCGTAAAACACCAGGGACGACAGTGCCAGCACGGCAAGTCGGAGTGGGCGAGGAGAGAACCAGTACAGGAGTGCCGAGAGAGGCAGAAACAGCAGGTAGTCCAGGGTCGGGAAGAGCACGACTCAGC
>CAZEIY010000231.1:6648-6883 GCA_964512375.1 uncultured Rickettsiales bacterium
ACGCGCTCTCCCAGCTGAGCTATGGCCCCAGAATCCGGATGTTTCGTTCTGAGCGGAGAGGAAGCAAGGAGCCTTCTCACCGGCGGGCGGGACAGTAAAGAAGGGCTGTTCGGTTGTCAAGGCGCGCAAGGATGCCTTCAAAGCAGCTTCTTGTCCTCGAGGATCAAGCGTCGTCAGCAGCCTCATCGGCTGAGGGAGCGGCGTCATTGGCGGCCTCGGCGGAAGCAGCAGCCAC
>CAZEIY010000232.1:0-6878 GCA_964512375.1 uncultured Rickettsiales bacterium
CGGAGTAATGAACATGCCACTGGCGTCAATAACGTGCGCTCCCGTAAGAGCCGGAGGCGCACCGCTGCCGACGGCCTTGATGAGGCCATTTTCGAGGATGACGTGTCCCGGTGAGAAGCTGGTTCCAGCAGCAGTAAGCACGGTTGCCCCACTCAGCACGACGAGGGCAGGCTTCTCCGTGATCGTGGCCTCGACGGCTCGCTTTCCACGCGCTTCGCCATCCGTCAAAGAGGGGAGCGCTACCTCCTCGGGAGTCTCAGCAGCGGCATCCTTTGGGGCGGCGAGGGCAGTGGTCGTGGTCAGGGCTCCGACCAGAGCGAATGCTCCAATTTGGATGGTCGAGAGTAGGGTGCGGGCAGTGTGAGAGGACATGGGCCCTGGGATGCTGCCTCGCTACGCGAGAAGGAGCAAGAGCACTTTGCAAACAGCGTTCATTGGAACCTTCGTTCAGGGCGTTGATTGGTCACCGAGGAGCAGTTCTGCCTGGGGTGTCAGGGTGCGGGCGATGACGGCGTGCCCCAGGAGGCTGGGATGGACCGTGTCGTAGAAGTAGTCAGCTCCGGCGATCCCGGTCAGTTGCCCTCCTGCGTGGTGTCGGAGTGCTGCTGGAACATCCACTACGGAAGCGCCACTCCGTGCTCCAGCCTCCAGGGCGATACGTCGCAGGGTGTCCGGAAAGCAACCGGATGAACTGTCCTCTGGTCGGTCGGTAGCGCACTGGTCTTGGTTTTGAGCCTGAATGGCGATCAAGACCTTTGCTCCCTGCCTGCGCGCTCGGCGAGCGACGCGCTCGATGTTCTGTGTGGCGTTTGCCTCGGCGAGATTGAGTAGCACCCTATGGTCGTCTTTGGAGATCTGCTCGAGGTCGAGGTATCCGCTGTCCTCAGCAGCCCCCGCGAAGCGATCCAACAGGCCCTCTGGAAGCAGATCGTTGATGACTCGTACCAGGCGCACTCGGTCCAGCAGGTAGCGCAGTTCGATGCTTCGGGCGGTGAAGCCCCGGAACCCGGCCATAGCCACAAAGTGGCTCATGTCGTTGTTGCCCAGGTAGAGCACCAGCAGGTCTGGCTGATACTGGAGGGCCTCGAATGCGTAGTGGGCGATGCCGTCACTTAGGGCCGCACCAACTCCGGCATTGATCACCTCTACCTTCCTCCCCGGGTTGCGCGTCGAAAGATTGTGCTGGATGCGCGCTGCGAAGGTTTCCTCGAGGGGGTAGTAGGAGCCGTGCACGGACGACTCACCCAGCACGAAGACTCGCCAACTGTCTTCTTCCTTCACAACGGGAAAGGCCAGCTGGCGGGCGCGCCCTTCGATCGTCACCGCGAAGTTGACTCCGTCCAGCTTCTGCACCTGCCAGAGCTGGGTTGGGACCTGGTTGGGGTTGAAGCTGGGCCGGACATCCATCAGGGGACTGACCCCCGCGAGCGTGAGACCAGCCTCTGTCGCAACAAAAAGAAGCGGAGCAAGCAGTATCGCTCCTGCGCGTTTGAGCAGGCCTCTGCGGTTGGGCCAGCCCACCATGGCGAGTAGCCAGGCGGCGAACAGCAGAGTGGCGACGAGGAGGGCTCTGGACCAGGAATGTGGACTTACTTCTGGTTCGTCCAGCTGGGTCGTCCAGTTACGGTTCGACGGTTCGAGGATCACCGTGTTCTGCGGGTAGGCCCTGGGCAGGGGAGGGGCTGCTACTGAGCCAGAGTCGGGAGAAGGTAGCTGCTCGAGGAGTGGGCGGAAGTCCTCGGGCAGGTTCCCAGCTTCGAGCCGCTGCTGGAGAGCGATCGCGGGCTCGGGGAAGGGATGGGCCAGGTGCCTGGCTGCCTCGATGGCAGCACGCACCTGACCGGGCTGGGCACCGGTGATGAGCTCAGCTATCAGGATCGCCTCGAACTGTTCCAGGAGGAAGAGCGCCCGGTCGCCACTATCAGCCTGGAGCGCTACAAGTCCGGGCCCGGCGATCAGGTCATCAAGCCAATCGGTCAGGAACTGTTGGGCTGCTCGTCGCTGTTCCGGACGGAAGGTGGGTCGCTGAAGCACGCCTTCAGTCATCAGTGCCTCGAGCCTGGTGTCGAGCAGGTGGGCCCAGGCAGCATCGAGGAGATGCTCAAAGCGGGCTTGATCGAGCGTTTCCGAGAGCTTCTCCTGGGGGAGTCTGCGCAGGCCGAAGAGGAGGCGCTCGAAGATGTCGGGGTCGAAGGGTAGATAGCCGAACTTTGCTCCAAGGAAGGACTCCAGCATCAGCGGTCCGAGAACCGGGTCTTGACGACAGCTGGCGACACGAGCTCCCGAGATCTGAGCGACCTGTGGTGCTTGAAACCCGAGGAGTCGCTCCAGATGTTCTGCTGACAGACTCACCGCTGGTGAGCAGAGACGCTCCTCGATCTCACTTCGGGTTCGCGGCGAGATGGTCAGATCGAGCAACCGGGACAGGTCGCCATCCACCCGCGCTACCTCGGTGGCGTGCCCGAGCGGCACGAGCAGCAGGGATGACAGAGCGAGCGTCAGGCACCCCGAGAGGAGCGTTCTCATTGAGACGCCTGAGCAGACAGGGCCTCTAGCAGAGACTCGTGGAGCAACCCATTGGAGGCAACGATCGTCTTTCCTCCCAGGGGGTAGGCGCTGCCCGAGAGGTCAGTGACGCGGCCTCCGGCTTCTTGGACCAGGAGCATTCCGGCGGCAACGTCCCAGGGCTGCAGGTGGATTTCCCAGAATCCGTCGAGGCGACCGGCGGCCAGTGAGGCGAGATCCAGCGCTGCAGCACCGGGCCTTCGGATCGCGCGTACCTTCGGCATCATCCAGGCGAAGGTCGCCAGATTCTCTGCCATCCACTCCCTCCTATAGGGAAAGCCGGTGGCCAGCATTGCTTCGGGGAGTTGTGTGCAAGCGCTGACAGAGATTGGCTGACCATCGAGCTGTGCACCCTTTCCTCGCCTCGCCGTGAACAACTCGCCGTGAACGGAATCGAGCACCACCCCGAGTTCGATCTGTCCCTCGACCTCCAGGGCGATGCTCACGCAGTACCAGGGGAAGCCGTGTGTGTAGTTCAGGGTGCCGTCCAGAGGGTCGACGATCCAACGACGGGAAGAGCTGCCCTCGTGCTGTCCGGCTTCCTCTCCCAGGATGTTGTCTTCCGGAAAGGCACTCAGGAGAATCTCGACGATGGCCGCTTCAGACGCCGTGTCCACGCGGGTTACGAGATCGATGTCCGTGCTCTTGGTGCGAACCTGGAGATCGCTGCCCCGCTCAGATGCCTGGATTGAGGCAGCAGCACGAGCTGCGCGGATGGCGACTTCCAGTTCGGGCACGACGACGATATCTCCTCGGTGGGTGTGGGGTTGAGTCCGGACGCTCCGCTTTCTATCGACGAAAGCGCGCGAGCCGCCTGCAGGCTTCGTCCAGCGCTTCTTGTTCCTTGGCGAAGCAGAACCGCAGTAACCGCTCGCCCGGGTGGTCTCGATAGAAGCAGCGGCCCGACACCGCCGCTACTCCGGTTTCGGAGAGCAGCGCCATGGCTGCTTCTCGGGCGGTGCTGTAGCCCAGGTGTCCAATGTCTGCGAGCACGTAGTAGGCCCCTTGAGGGACGATGGGCTCCATCCCTCCTTCGTGAAGAGCCTCGCACAGGAGGTCCCGCGCCTGCTGGTAGTCGTTCCTGAGGCTCTCAAAGTAGCTCTGTGGAGCCGAGAACCCGGCCGCGACGCCGTGCTGGAGGGGAGTCGGAGCGCACACGTAGAGCAGATCGGACACGAGCATGATGGCCTTCGCCATGTCTTCGGGGGCGATGACGTAGCCGAGCCTCCACCCGGTGATGGCGAAGGTCTTGCTCAAGCTGGTGATGCTGACGGTACGTTCGCGCAGGCCGTCGATGGTGGCGGGGCTGATGTGCTGACGTCCGTCGAACACGATGTATTCGTAGACCTCGTCGGTGATGACAAGGAGGTCGTGCCGGTTGGCAACGTGGGCTATCGCCTCCAGTTCTTCTTGGTCAAACATCTTTCCGCAGGGATTGCTGGGCGTACAGACCACAATTGCCCGAGTGTTCGACTGGATGGTCTTCTCAAGTTGCTCTTCCGTGAAAGCAAATTCTGGGGGCTCCAGACAGATGAACTGCGGTTCGAGGCCGGCAACTGTCGAGGCATGCAGGTGATACCCATAGTACGGCTCGAACAGTACGATCCCGTCACCCACGTCGAGCAGCGCATTGATTGTCGCGCTGAATGCTCCGCTGGCGCCGACACTGACGACCAGTTCTCGTTCGGGATCGACCTCAAGTCCGTTGTAGCACCTCACCTTTTCAGCGATGGCTTCACGTAGCTCGATGGCCCCTTCTGCATAGGAGTAGATGTTTCTGTCTGATCGAATCGCGTCGATCGCGGCTTCACGAACGAGATCGGGGGTCGGCATGTCGCAGATGCCCTGTCCAAGGTTGATTCCGCCGACCTTGTTGCACTCTCGACTCATGTAGCGGATATCCGACTGCACGAGCCCTGCAGTCCGTCTTGATCGGAATCGACTCACGAGCCCTCTTCCTCTCCCGGGAAGAGCACCGGCTCGCCCTCGAAGTTGCGTGCGCTGTGAACGATGATTGTGGTGGGGAGCACTTCGAGCATGAGGTTGATTCTCCCGAAAAACGAGCGCACAGAGTCGTCGGGTTCGGGTAGCCCGATGCCGAGAATCGCCAGGTCAGCGCCCTGGCTTTCCTGTTCCATGATCTCGCGGATGTTGCGGTCGCCGCGCAACAGGATGCGTGATCTTGCCTTCAGTCTTGCAGCATCGAGAACGCTGCGGAGGCTCTCATGCGTGGAGGTTCGTTGTTCCTCGTTCTCCACCACGGTGATCACCGACACCGTCGCTCCGCGCCATTTGTCGCTGGCGGTAAGCAGGTAGGCGAGGAGGAGCATGAGACCGCCGTTTCCTTGGAATCCTCCCCACCACACGTCGATGCGGGTTCGATTGCCGACCTTGCGTTCGGTGTCGTAAGCGACGAGGAACAACGAGCGATCCAGATCGCTGAGGTCCCGTAGCATCTCCGTATAGTCGGCGTAGTTCTCCTCCTGGCTTGGCCAGCCCAGCATGACCGCGTTGGCCTCCACACTTCCGATTCCATAGGATTGGGTTACGGAGACGACGCCTTTGTACAGCTCCTCGACCACGTCAACCCGGTAGAAGACCCCTGGGAGTCGCTCGGTAAGGGTGGCTTCCATTTCGGAAATGAGTCGCTTTCGATCAGCCGCACGATCGCGCACAGTGCCGGTCAGCAGATGGAAGTAGCTGATGATGCCGCGGTCCTGGACGATGGCACTGCCAAAATGCAGGAGCCACGGACGCTTGATGGGATTGCCCCCCAGGACGATGAGGTTGGGTCGCCAGTTCTCGGGATGGAAGGGAGCGGAGCGGAGCCGTAGTAGGGCGGCGCGCACCAGAGCCGACCAGATTCCGTGGCGGGCGTCACCAAAGGTGGTGCCGAGGTCCCGCTTCTCGATGAGAAGGAAGATCAATGCACAGATCGCGATTGCCCCGAGCATGGCGGGCAGGTTGATGATGCTCATCACATAAAAGCAAGCAAGCGCGCCGACCAGGCTGACTACCGCCGGTAATTGATAGGCGGGGCGGAAGCTCGGGTTGGACGCCCATCGCTCGAGTCCACAGGCGAGGTTGGTGAGTCCGTAGGTGGCCAGGAAGAACATGGTCAGGATGGGGGCGATGAAGTTGAGATCACCGAGCAGGATGCCAGCCTCAGCGAGGCCGAAGGTGATCAGCAGGCCAACGACTGGTTCGTTGTTCTTGCCGCCAGACCGCCCAAAGAACCTGGGTACGAGACCATCACCTGCTAAGGCCTGTAGGGTTCGTGGAGCAGTGAGGATGCTGCCGATGGCCGAGGAGATGGTCGCTCCCCATACGCCAAGGAAGATCAGGCCTGAGACGCTGGAGAGCTTCCAGAGGATGTAGTTGTCAGCCACCAGTTGCTCAGAGCTGACATTCATCGCCAGCCACACCGGCAACGCCAGGTAGACAATCAGCCCGATGCCAATCGCACTCATGGTGCCAAGGGGCAGAGAGCGGCGTGGGTCCTTGAGGTCGCCGGACATTCCCACCCCGGCCATGATGCCAGTGACGGCGGGGAAGAAGACTGCGAAGACTACAGAGAAAGACGCGTCGCCTACGCCGGCCCACTGTATCTCGGCGGGTGGGCTGTCGCTGGAGCCCGTGAAGATCGCTACCAGGGAGAGCCCGATTAAGGCCATGACGACGTACTGAGCCTTGATGGCGAGGGCTGCGCTGCGAGCAGACATCGCGCACAGACCGACGAGTACGCAGCTGCTGAGAACCTTGCCGGGCAAGACACCGAGCTGCCATCCCCAGCTGGCCAGGAAGATGTCGACAGACTCAGTGAAGCCAACCACGTAGAAAGCGACACTCAAGGCCTGGGCGAGGAAGAGGGGGATGCCGATAGCGGCGCCAGCCGGAGCACCAAGAGAGCGGCTGATGATGTTGTAGGCACCTCCTGCACCTACCGTGCGATTGGTGGCGATGCTTGATACCGACAGCCCTGTCGCCATCGTGATCAAGTGGGCGAGCAGGATCACGGAGATGGCCCCGAGGAGCCCGAGTTGGCCTGTAACCCAGCCCACTCTCAGGTACATGATCACGCCGAGGATCGTCAGGACGCTCGGCGTGAAGACGCCTGCGAAGGTGCCAAAGCGCCGTTGACCAGAGGGGCTCTGATCTCCAGTGATGACTTGCCCGGCGGTGCTCTGCTTGGACTCTGCTTCGCTCATTGGAGTGGAGGTTATCAATCCGGGGTCTCCAGTGCTGGGTCCGGTCCGACTTAGTAAATCCCGCGCCCACGCGAGTGGTTCGATTTTGCCCCTGCGAGTCACCCT
>CAZEIY010000233.1:0-6845 GCA_964512375.1 uncultured Rickettsiales bacterium
TCCATGGCGGTGAGGATGTCGGCGTTCTGTAGTGCGATGCCTTCGAGCGCTGCTCGCGCGATGTGCGCACGAGTCACGCCTCGATCCAGACCGCAGATCACCCCTCTAGCGTCGGGTCGCCAGTGCGGCGCTCCAAGGCCAGTGAGCGCCGGTACGAACACCACGCCGCCAGAGTCGTTGACGCTGCGGGCTAGCGCCTCGACTTCCTGAGCACTCTGGATGAGGCCGAGCCCGTCGCGCAGCCACTGAACCGCTGCTCCGGCAATAAAGGCGCTGCCCTCGAGCGCGTAGGACACTTCGCCGTTGAGTTGCCAGGCGACGGTGGTGAGCAGACCCCGCTCGCTCGCGACAGGCTCGTTGCCGGTGTTCAGGAGCAGGAAGGCGCCTGTGCCATAGGTGCACTTGGCCTCTCCAGCAGAGAAACATACCTGGCCAAAGAGTGCTGCTTGTTGATCTCCAGCGATCCCGGCGATGGGGATGCCATCTGGAAGATTCGGAATCCCCTTGGTGTGACCGTAGACCTCTGAACTCGAGCAGATCCTGGGCAGCAGTGCGCGTGGCACGTCGAGGTGTCCCAGGAGCTCGTCATCCCAGTCGAGGGTCTGTAGATCCATGAGCAAGGTTCGTGATGCGTTGGAGACATCCGTTACGTGTGTCTCACCACCACTGAGGCGCCAGACGAGGAAGCTATCGATGGTCCCGAAGGCGAGATCGCCCGAAACTGCTGCCTGACGGGCACCCTCGACCTCATCTAGAATCCAGCGAACCTTGGTTCCCGAGAAGTAGGGGTCGAGCACAAGTCCCGTCTTGCGGCGAAACAACTCTTCCAGCCCTTCCTCCTTCATTCGAGCGCATAGCTCGGAGGTGCGCCGGCACTGCCACACGATCGCGTTGTGTACGGGGCGGTCATCGCGGCGGCGCCACAGTACGGCTGTCTCTCGCTGGTTGGTAATGCCGATTCCGGCCACATCGGTGCCGTTGATTCCGGCCTTCTTCAGCGTGTCGTCGATGGTCGCTACGACGCTGGTCCAGATCGCCTCAGGGTCATGCTCTACCCAACCGGGTCGGGGATAGACTTGCGGGAACTCTCTGTTGGTGCGTGCGACGACACTCAGGTTCTGATCCAGCACCATCACGGTAGTACCCGTGGTGCCCTGGTCAATGGCGAGGATGTATCGGGACATGGTGTCTCCAGCGTGATTCGGGGCGAGGATGATACATGGTGCTTCTGGAGAGCGTCGTCCGTGCTACGGTCGGCCGATGATCACGTCCCGGCTGGCCCTGCTCTGCGCAGTCTGCGTCTTTGCTCTCCCGATCACCAGTGGCTGTGATCCTGAAATTATCAGCACTACCGGCTTTCGGTTGAGCGACATGTTCCCCTCGCAGCACGACTGGTTCTGGCACTACAACAACGACGGTTGGGTAGAAGAGATCTGGTGGCAGGGCCTCGGGCCGAGCACTCCCGATGGCGAGGAATGGACGACTCTTCGCGTCTGGATGGACATGAATGCATCGATCATCAGCGACTTTGCTGGCGATGAGAGTAACTGGTCGTTGGACCTCTTCTTCGTGGAGCGACCTGCTGGCTGGTACATGATGGGCTATGCGGCGAATCCGCAGGGAGTCAACGCTGAGCTCGGTAGCAGCTACTTTGAAGGTGATGGTCTGCCCTTCCTGATGAACAGCGTGCTGAGCGGAGACAGCTGGACGGTAGAATTGGGTGGTGAGCAGTGGACAAGCACCGCGATTCGTTTCGATGAGCAGCTCGCCTTCAACAGTCAACTGATCGCTCAGTCCTGGCGCATCAGCTTGGAGAGCGAGTCGGGGACGTGGCCCTTCGAGGGTAAGTATTGGATGGCTCAGGGCCCCGGGATCGTGCAGTTCGATGTATCCCAGTGGCGTCCTGAGTTGGGACAGAATTGGCAGCACTTTCACAACGACAGCTGGGCGAACCGGCTGGGAACGAGCAATTGATGAGCGACGACAGCAAGGCGAAGAACAGCGTCATGGGCGCCTCGGGAAATCTGAAGATCGCTGTCGACGATGACGTCGCTCAGGGGATCTACAGCAACTTTCAGGTCATCGGCAGCAATGAGACGGAGTTCATCTTCGACTTTGCGTACGTTCAACCGAATCAACCGCGAGGAAAGGTGCGCGCGCGAATGATCCTCAGCCCCAAGCATGCGAAGTCTCTGCTCGGCATGCTGACCGAGCGAGTGCGCGACTACGAGGCGAACTTCGGAACCATCTCCCTGCCCGTGCGGCCAACAGCGCCCAAGGGGGGCTCGGGTCTGCCGAACTGAGCGTGCAGCGCCGAGCAGTTCGTGCGGGAATGCTCGCGCTCATGGTCATCGCGCTACTGGTGAGCAGTGGCTGCGCTGCGCGAATGGCGCTCAAGAGTCCCGAGCAACGTCCGGTGGTTACTCGGGTGCGCCTGGACGGAGTGCGCAGCTTCCGCGGCCCCAGGATCGCAGCTCTGTTGGCACAGCGGGCTACTCATCCACTGCATTGGTTCCCATTGTTGCAGTCGGCCTATCCAGCCATCTACCTCGAAGGGATGACCTGGCAGGAAGATCGCGAGCGGATACGCAATTTCTACATCGAGAACGGGTTCTTCGATGTGCGGCTGGTCAGCTCTCAGCTGAGTCGCTCGAAGCGGACCCGACCGGACGGTAGCCCGCTCTTTGTGAAGATCATCCATAGCCTTAGCGAGGGGCCCTCCGCTGAGGTGAGAAACATCGACGTGGTGATGCATGGCGCCCGGGGCTCAGCGCTCGATCAGGAGCAGCTCCGACGTGCGCTGAGTGCTGGCCTGCCCTCGCACGGAGGTCGGCGGTTTTCACTGAAGAAGCTGCGTGATAGCGAGGAAACCATACGTCACCGCCTGCGCTCGCGGTCTTTTGCCAGGGCTCGGGTGGAGGGCGTCGCTGACGCCTACCCGGAAGAGCGATCCGTTGATCTGCGCTTTGATGTGTTTCCGGGGCGGCCCGCGGTCTTCGGTGAGTTCGCTATCGAGGGTCTTGATCGGGTGAAGGAGAAGTTCATTACCCGACACATCAAGGTGAAGCCTGGTGATGCATTCGATCAGCGTGCTCTCGATGAGATGCAGCAGGTCATCTACTCCATGGGGCTGTTCTCGATGGTAACCATCAACCCTCAGCTGGACGAGGCGAAGGGCGCGACGTCGGACGAGCAGGCGGGTGGGGAGGAGGTGCCGGTGCAGGTTCGCCTGCGTGAGCGCAAGCCCCGTCAATTCCGTCTGACCGGAGGCATGGGCTGGGAAGTGGGTAGAGTCGATGGTCAGATCGGTGCACAGCTAAGTCACATCAACCTGTTTGATTTGTTGGTGCAGGCAGAACTGGGGCTCAGTGGTGGCTACGCTTTTCTGAGTGAGGATGACCACGGCCCCATCGGCAGCCTCAAGCTTGCGCTCAAGTGGCCCGACTTCCCCGTACGCACCCTGACCCTGCACGGCTCAGCTGAGATTCATGTAGATGTGCAACAGGGCTACAAGCTGTGGTCTCCGAAGGCAGATGTCGGGCTGGTCTGGACTCCTCTTCGACCCTTGAGGATCAACGTCGCCTATCAGCTCAGCTACAACGATCTCTTCCCCGACGAGCGGCTCTCCGATCTGGCTGATGAGAATCCAGAGCTTGCCCTCAGCGACGGCTATATCCTCTCGTACTTTGAAGAATCGGTAGTGCTCGATCTCAGGGACCAGCCCCTTGCGCCATCTAAGGGAGTATTCGCTCGGATTGATCTCGTTGAGACAGCCGGGCCCCGAGACTCCGACTTCCACTACATCAAGGTAAGTGGAGACCTGCGTGGCTACCTTCCGCTGGGAAGTCCGCGATTGGTGATGGCCGCCAGGCTGGGAGGCGCCTGGCTGCAGCACACCCGCGAGGACAAGGACGCGACTCCCGTCAACCACCGAGTCTATGTGGGAGGAGACGGGTCGGTGCGTGGCTGGAAGTCCCGATATCTGGGCCCTACGGTGGTCGAGGTGATCGAGGCCAGTGAGGATGCGGAATACGAAAGCACCTGTGGTCGGAGCGACTGCCTTGTTCCTGTGGGTGGTCGTGTCGGTATGTACGGTTCTCTAGAGCTGCGCGGTAATCCGGTGGCTGGTTTGTGGCTGGCCGGTTTCTCTGATTTTGGCAGGGTCTGGGCGAGCGGCACCGAATTCAAGGATGTAGGACTCGCTCCACCCGAAGGGCTGCAGTTCAGTGTCGGAGGCGGTGTGCGCTATGACACACCGATCGGCCGCCTTCGCCTGGATCTGGCCTTTCACCCACCCGAGTGGACCAGCCAGACCTTTCTTGAGCAGCGCTGGGTGCACCGCGACAAAGAGCGACAGCCCAGCATCTGGAACATTCACTTTGGCATCGGAGAGTCGTTCTGATGGCGATGCGCCTTCGGTCGTTGCTGGCTACATGGCGCGGTCGATCGCTGGTCGCGTTGCTGTCCCTGCTGTCCCTGTTGGTTGGGCTGTTCATCGGCCTGTGGCTGGTTCTCAACAACGAGACAGCCTCTCGTCAGGCCATCGCAATGACCATGCCCAGAGTCAACGCTCTTATCCCCGGTGAGATTCGCTACTCGAGCTTTCATGGAGCGATCGGCAGCACGGTGGTTCTCGAGGGTGTTGAGGTCTTCGACGATCGAGGGCAGCTATGCCTTCGCGCCCGACGCTTGGAGGCCGAGTGGGATGTCTGGGACCTGACTCGGACGACCGTAGATCTGCGAACGGTGAGGTTGGAGGAGCCCGAGATTCTGATCTCTCTGCGTCGTGACGGCACAGTAAACCTCGTCTCGGCATTTACCCCTCCGCGCGAGGATTCCGGGGCCGATTCTGCTTCGGCGTGGACGGTTGTTCTGCGCGAATTGAGCCTGGTGCGCGGCTCTCTCTCTCTTGATGATGAGGACAGCAGTCAGCCCTCGCTCGAGCTGGAGAACATGAGCCTCGGCGCCTCCTATAGGTTCGGTGGTGACAAGCAGAGCGTACGGGTGGATGACCTCGTGGCCTCACTGGTCGCTCCACTCGCCCTGCCCGAGCTCAAGCTTTCCGGCGCACTCTCTCTTGATGAAGAAGGACTCGCGGCTTCTGGCGTCGAGATCTCATGGAGGGAAACAGAACTCCTTGTTGTTGGTTCGATTCCAGATCTGTCTGATCCCAGCCTAGATCTTGATGTGAAGGTGGATCGGCTCGCTCTCGCTGACATCGGTCTCCTGGCAGGAGAGAGCAGGCTACGCGGCATATTGACAGGCGATCTCCACATCAGTGGCTCTTCTGACGCTCTACGTGCCAGCGGCGCTCTGCACGGTGAGGAGGGCAGCATTGCTATCGAGCAACTGCTCCTGGATCGAGGAGAGGACGTCCTACGCCACGAGGCGAAGTTGACGCTCGACGACATCGTCCTATCGCAGTTTCTGGATGTGGGCGGAGAACGGCTGCCTTCGTTCAGTGGAGTGGCTTCCTGGAAGGGTAGCGGCACCTCTGAACAGCAGCTCCGAGGTGTGCTGGATCTGTCGGTGAAGCCCCTTGAATGGCGTGGTCACCCCGTTGAAGTAGAGGCTGCGAAGCTGCTCGTGGAGGGGCAGACCGTGCGGGCGAAGAGCATGAACGTACTGATCGCCGGGGGGATGGTTGAAGGTAGCGGGTTCTCTTCTCTGCAGACTGGTGAGTTCAGTGCTGCGCTGAGGGGGAGCTTCTCAAGCATTGCGGGTCTGGCGCGGTTTGCGGAGATCAGTGGTTCGAGTGGACAGGTCTCATTGGAGACTCGATTGAGCGGCAATTGGAAGTCGTTGGAGGACAAGCCTGTTCACAGCGAAGGGCGGGCCTCGACTCAAGGTCTGTCGCGTAGTGATCTTTCTTGCGAGCAGGTGGAAGCTACCTGGAAACTGGATGTTGGCATCGGAGAGGGCCTGGCCTCTCTCACGGGGCCGATCGAGATTCGAGCCGATCGCCTGCTCGCGCAGGGCCTCCCACCGCTGGCACGAGCGTCTCTGGTGGCAGAGATGAGTGGAAGCGAAGCAGAGATCGTGCTGCAGGGAAGTGACGGTCGCGATCTGGTCGCATCTCTGAGGGCAGAGGTTGGTTGGGAGAAATTCCCATCGGTGTCGGTTCAGGGTCAGAACCTCGAGATTCTTGCTGGCGACTTCCTTGTACAGGCAACCGAGCCATTTTCGCTTCGGGTTCGCGAAGGGCGCTATTCCCTGGATCGGCTCCTACTGACTTCTGGAGCGGGTCAGGTCACGGTTCAGGCGCTCTTCGATTCGACCAGATCGCAGCTCTCTACGACCGTTCGAGTTCGCTCCCTCGCTTTGGAGACTCTCTCGGCTCCGATTGAGCGGCTGCAGCCCAAGAGTTCGTCGGGACCAGCCCTTGATTTGGGAGGGAGGATCGACGACCTGCTCGTCAAGATTTCGGGGAGCTTGAGCAACCCCGAGATTTCCCTGAAGACGGACGTGGGTAACCTAGCCGTTGCTGGTCACGGGCCGCTTAACTTGAGCGCAAATCTTCACCTGCAGGACGGGATCGTGGTCGGTGAGGTGGTTCTTGGTGACTCGCTCAGGCTGGATCTGGCCAAGGTGCCCGTCCATCTACGACTCGCAGGTGGACAGCGATTGGAGCTCGAACCGGACGGAGGCTGGGATGTGAGTGCGCGCCTGGCCAGGAGCAGTATCAAGGAATTGGCGCCCTTGCTGGGGAAGGAGTTTCCAGGGGATCTATCGGACGGCACTGTGCGGGGGGGGCTGACCATTGGTGGGAGCAGCGAGAACCCTTCGGTTCGGCTCGATCTCGGCCTGTCTGATCTCGATATCGCCGGTCAGCAACTGCACGGGCA
>CAZEIY010000234.1:0-6810 GCA_964512375.1 uncultured Rickettsiales bacterium
AGCTGACCCTCCAGGCATTGCGCAGGCCCCACGCCCAGGTCTCGGGACGGTGATCTGGATCATTCACGAACGGGTTGTCCGCGGGAATGCCGTAGGGGTCTCCCGAGTCCACATCGACGCGCAGGATCTTCGCCAGGAAGGTGTCCTTGCGCTGACCGTTGCCATAGGTGTCACCGGCGCCGCCGCCATCACCGATGCTGATGTAGAGGTAGCCATCGGGGCCGAAGACCAGTTGGCCACCGTTGTGATTGCTCGCTGGCTGCTCCGCGACCAGCAAGATTCGCTCGCTATCGGGGTCAGCGGGGTCGCTCAACGGACTGCCCGAGACCGAGAACTCCGAGACAACCACATCACCCCCGCTGCGGGTGTAATAGACATAAGAGCGTCCGTTGGTCTCAAAAGACGGATGAAAGGCGATAGACAGCAGGCCTCGCTCTCCCCCTGATGAGACTCTGTTCCTGATATCCAGCCAGGTGCTCTCGTCACCGCTGCCGTTGTCCGTGAAGGCGAGGACGCGACCGGCCTGCTCAACCACAAACATCCGAGAACTGCCATCACCAGCGTGGGTAGCGTGGGTCGGCGAGGAGAGGCCGCTGGCAATGCTCGTCACACTGACCGAAGTGCCCTTGACCTGCTCTATGCCAGCGCAGGGATCGGCTGGCTCAGTGGAGTCATCATCATCGGCCGAGGTGTCATCGTCACCAGGGTGAACGTACCGGTTCCCTGTGCAGGACGCGCCAAGCAAAAGGACGATAAGGACGGCAAGAAGAGAGAACCTCATTAGAGAGGAGGAGCTAAGGAATTTCATGCCGTGGGTTTAGCACGCGAAGGCTCGTCCAGCCCAGGAAGAGCCGCGCCCTCACTGAGAGCCTCGTCTCCTACCGTGCCGCGACGACGACGCGCTTCTGCCGCCGAGATCGCCTTACTTCGGAGTCGCTTGCGTGGCATCTCATCCTGGGCTTCCTGCTCGCTGGACAGCAACTGAGGCCGCAGCGCGGCCAGCTTGCGGCCGAGCTTCTGGTACTCACGCTTGATGGCATGGGCGAGAATGGGTCGACTGATCTCGCTCGAGGACGAGCCAGCGGCTGCGACTCCGGCCGCGACAGCGACATTCCAGATGTTGGCGCCCGCCAGCTTAAACTCCTCGGCGACCGCCGGCAGCGAGACATCGGAAGCGAGTGGGAACGCCGTGGGGAGCACGCGCTCCCAGATACGCAGGCGCTCGGCGGCTTCGGGAAAGGGAAACTCGACCACCGCTGTGAAGCGCCGCAGGAAGGCTTCATCGATGTTGCGCTTGATGTTGGTGGTCAGCACCGCCACCCCCTGAAAGCTCTCGAGGCGCTGCAAGAGGTAAGAGACCTCGAGGTTGGCGAACCGATCCTGGGCGTCCTTCACATCAGAGCGGCTACCGAAGAGGGCATCCGCCTCATCGAACAACAGCAGACAAGGCGCCTGCTCAGCGGCGTCGAACAGGCGAGCGAGCAGCTTCTCGGTCTCACCCACCCACTTACTGACCACAGACGACAGGTCGACACGAAGCAGGGGGTAGCCGAGCGCTCCGGCGAGCACCTCGGCGGCGAGCGTCTTGCCGGTGCCAGGAGGCCCCGAGAAGAGCGCTTTGACACCGCGGTCACCAGCCTGAGCCCTGGCATCACCAACGGACTCGAGCACTTCCTCACGTCGCTCAACATGATCGACGAGTTCGAGCAGGAGCGCGTGAGTGTCTCGAGGCAGGATGAGGTCATCCCAGTCGCGGCGCACTGTAATGGTCTCGGCCAGAGGACCGGCGCTCGGAAGGAAGGTCTCGCGACACGAGATCAACACATCAGAAGCCTCGGGGGAGCTCTCGCCACGAGAGATAGCCCGGTCGGCAGCCACATCGAGAACCTGCTCAATCTGACCGGGGGAGAAGCGATAGCGACGGGCCAGGTTCTCGGGGTCTAGGCTCTTGTAGCGAGCCGAGGCCTTGCGTCCTCCGCCGACCTTCTTCCGCAGAGCAGCGAGCGCATCAGACCACGCTCTCGAGCGCTCTGAGAAGCTGAGCACCGGCAACAACAGCGACAGCCAGCGACCTGAGCCAGGAAGGGCCCTCGCCGCCAGCGGAGTGGCACCGTCGATGAGTAGCGGTTGGCGCAGACCACGAGCGGCGACGAGCAGAGAAGCGACCGTGTCCGCGGCCGGCTCGAGATCGGGGATACCCATGAGAAGGAGCACAGCGCTCTGCAGGCGTGCCTCTCGCACCAACGCGACGCACAGCAGCGACGGATCGACTCCCAGGGTCTCGCTCAGCTCGAGATCTGCGATCAGGAGAGGCGCCTTTCGCCGAACCGCGAGGTGCCGAGCAGCTTCGAGCAGATCCCGACGACCGCCAGCGCTGACCTGCACCACCGGGTCTTTCTGTTCGGCGGTGAGCGCACCCAGGAGCGCGTCAATCGCAGCCATGACGGGCTTTCTCGCGCGGCCCGACTCACCAGGCTGCTCCTCGAGTCTTGCCCAGGGATCAAGGAAGGGATCCCTCGCTTCACCCTCAAGCAACCACCGAGCGATGCGTGGGGCGACCGAGATGGGGAGCGCGACCCTCGACGTTCCGGCGCTGGGGAGTTGAGAGAACTCAATCAGACCATGGCGTACCAGCGGTGCATCTGGGGCAAGGTGAGCGCCAATGCGCAGACGCTCAGCCCGGTCGGTCGAGAGAATCTGCGCCGCCAGAGACGGGCTCAGCCAGGTCGCTGAGAAGTCATCTCGCAGCACCCCGAAGATGCGTTGATAGCGAGCGTTGACGTCGGGAGCCAGCGCCAACATCAACAGCTCCAGATCAATCGGGTCCAGGTCAAAGGCATGGGCGAGCTTGCTGAGAGGGCCCGAGTCCTGCCCCGATTCGATGCTGGCAAGCTCTGAGAGCAGGGCGGCACGAAGACCCTCCCGGCTCACCTGCACCGCCTCCTCGAGCTTGCCAGCGCCCCCCTCTGCTTGCGCTGTGCCTGCTGTCCCAGAGGCCTCCTGGAGGACACTGTCGACCTCTGAGTCACCAAGAAAAGCCCCCCAGGGCGAGTCCGCAGACATCGAGTTGCCGCGACTCTGCAGACGGTCCTGCTCGGCGAAGATCAACAGATCAACGTGTGCGATCGCGAGAAGCAGGAGGGAGTCCGTCGGGTGGGAAGATCGTGTGTCCACTAACGCACAGTCTATCAGCCGTCCCCACAACCGCTGGCCAAGGGCGCGACCTGAGGTTGACCTTTCGCTATTCTTCCTCGATGTCCAGAGCAGTGATTGCCATCCCCCATGCCGCCACCGCCCTGCCAGACGAGGTGCGCTCGAGGCTCGCTGACCATATCGATAAGGACTACCTGCGACGGTTTTCCGATGTAGACACCGACAAGGTCTACTCGCTGCCCAACGTGCGGGCAGTGCGCTTCGGCTGGAGCCGCTACCTGGTGGACCCAAACCGAGCAGAGCACCAGATGAGCTCGGGTGGCGTTGTACCCGTTGACTGCTTCGATCTGCGGGGCCTGTATCAGCCCGGACAGGAACCCAGCGACCAAGAGCGCAGGCTGCGGGTGGCGCAGTACCATCGCCCGTACCACCTCGCTGTCAACGAAGCGATCCAGGAGAAAGAGACTGCCTTCTTCATTGATGGGCACTCGATGGCGGGTATCGCTCCACCGCGCACACTCAACCCTGGTGAACTGCGGCCCGACGCGGTGATCAGCAACCTTGGCAACAGCGACGGGAATCCGGCTCCGGGCACACCTTTCTTGACCTGCCCGCCTGATCTCTGCCGCTTCGCCGCCCAGCGGCTGGCACACTGGATGAAAGAGATCCTCATCCCCGCAGGGCCTGAGGCAAACGCCCTGCAGGGAAGGGTCAATCTGAACACGCCCTTTCCCGGAGGCTATGGAGTGCGCACTCACGCTTCACCATCTCGTGGCATTCCAGGTATTCAGCTCGAGCTGAACCAGAAGCTGTGGGTTGACGAGACCACCTTGATCGAAATTCCAGGTCGCATCGACTGGATGCGCACGGTGCTGAGTCACTGGATCGACGATGTCGTCGAGAGGCGCCTTAGCGAGCCATGATCTCTCCCCCTTCTCGCGCACAGATCAGCATGCTGTTGGTACTCGCGAGCAGCTGGGGGTGTCGAGAGACGACCAGGGTCGAGGAGACCGCGCCGGCGGCTGTCGATACGCCTGAAGCTGTAGATTTGGTCGAGCCCCTCAGCTTCGGCGCCGATCCCAGAGTTACGCAGCGAGAGATGCTTGCGGCGGCAGAGAGCCTGCTTCCGCCAGGCACCTCACAGATGAGCCTGTCTGAAGCTCAGTCATTGGAGCAGAGCCTGCGCGCTCAGATCGCCGACGCCCGAGACAAAGACACCATCTACCTCGCTCTGGCGCTTCTCTATGAATTCCATAGTCCCGATGCGGCGTTCCCGGCGGCGAAAGACTCAGCGCACCAGGGCAAGCTCGACGATGGCCGCTCCCGAGGAAGAGTCAACGCTGCCATCTCTGTGTTGGAAGAGGCCGTCGCGGCGAATCCCGCCAACCTTGCGGCGCTGTGGCAGCTAGCGCTACTGCGAGAAAACCTCGATGACCGACTCGCCGTTGAGACCTGGCAGACGCTGGTCCGACATGCACCAGAACACCTGCAGGCACTGACTCGACTGGGCGAGGGGCAGGTCCTGCTGGAGCAGCACGAGCAGGCTGTCGCCACTGGGCAGAGAGCGTTGACTCTTGCGCTGCACCGCGACAACGAAGAAGAGGCTGGTCGCGCCCGCAACATCCTGGGTCGCGCCTTCCTGCATCAGCACCGCTACGAGGAAGCCGAAGAGATGTTCAAGAACGCCGCCGTCCGAACAGATGGCAGTCACTGGGGCTGCGCCTACCAGAGCCTGGGCCAGCTCTATGCGACCCTTGGCGAGGCTGACCTGCCGACCATGGAGGCCAACGATCCCCGCCGCGCCATGAGCGCCGCCCTGGATGCCTATCAGCAAGACGACTACAGCGCTGCTCTCGGCCACATTGAGGGAGCACTCGCCACCGCAAGGCATGGAGAGCTGGAAGTGATGCGTGCCTTCCTCCTGATGTTCCTGGAACGCGACGAAGAGGCGGAAAAGGTCTTTAAGGAAGCAGCCGCGGCCCGCCCTGAAGCCCCCGGCCCTGGTACGGGGCTTGCGCACCTGGAGATCCTGGCAGGTAGGACTGCAAAGGCAGCAGGCTTCCTACGACCTTCGCTGCGATCATGGCATGGCACGAAGGTCAGCGAGACGGCCTTCCCGCGGTACTACGCCTTCGTCCACCGCCTCGCCTGCATGGCGAATGGGCGCATCCGTCAGCACCAGCCCGAGGGCAAGGACACCGAAGAGAGTCAGGCCGACGGTGAGCTGGCCCGGGTCGTGTGCGCCATGAGCCTTGGCTTCACAGGGGGGCCGGATAGCCCTGAGCCGGCCTGGGTCCAACGAGAGCAGAAGGCGAGGTGAGCGCTTGCCGCTGGACATAGGGATGGAGCGCTGTATACCTCCACTAACATTCTTTATTGTTGCTCCCGTGGAGCTCCGCAGGCTCGGTTGACTTCAACTGGTATCGGTTGGTCACCTCTGCTCACTGCTCCAACTCGCGGGCGATCTCAACCAACTCGTCGAGGACCTCGTTGATCTCGTCCTTGTCGAACTTGAGGGTGCTCCAGCCCTGTCCCCAGCCCTCGTAGCCGAGGATGGTCTTCTTGTCAGTGAACAGGCTGGGGTGCAACAGCATGGGATGGCTGCCTTCTCGATCACGCAGGCGCAGGGAACCGCGCTTTCTGGCGAATTGAAGCATTCCAGCCCTTGCTTCAGACGACAGCGCCTCAGCGTTGGTGCGGTCAAAGCAATCGTCGAAGCCTTCGGACTCCTTGCATCGTTGACGCCTGGGATGTCGGTAGGCGACGACGTCCAGCGCTTCCACCCGGTTGGTCGAGACGATCAGCCGGACTGCATTGTTGTGGCGATAGCCTTGAACTACTCCACCGCGGTTGTTCTTCAAGCCGACGACTGTGAAGGCGAAGTCGTGATCCCGGTGAGTGCCGAAGAACCACTGCGGGTGTCCTTTCCTCGGCGCCTCGGTGCCCTGCAAACCAGTCATCTCTGCGGCCAGTACTGCGGGCGCTTGAAGGATGTTTCTCTTCTGTCTACCAGCGAAGATCAGTAAAGCCACTATGAGGGCACCGATGAAGGCTCCGGCGATAGTCAGTTGCCTACGAAGGGTTCGGCTCATTCTCGTAGGGACCATCGGCTTGTCGTTCCAGAAGGCCTCTGATTCGGACGCATCCGAGGAGGGGGTAGCTTCCTCAGCGGTAACGCCGAAGATGAGGCCCGTGGACAATGCCGCCAGTTGAGGCCCAGGTGAGACGACAAGCTCGCGAGCCATACAAGAGAGCAATATGGCAGCCGCGCAGGTTCCCACAACAATCGGCAGGATGAGCTTCATGTCTCCTACTTGCTCATTGCGGCCGCTACCTCGGCCAGGTTATCTATCGCAGCCCAGAAGTCCGCGACAGCACCCTGGCCCGAGCCGACAACAGTCGCATCCTGAAACAATACCGAGCCGACCTGCAGGATCTGTGAATCCCCCGGCTCTGCTTGCACGACACAGCCACAAAGGGCCAACAGCAAGAGACCACAGGCCGCTGCGACAAGAGCGCAAAGAGTGCGTCGATAGGTGAGCATGTCCCCGTCCTTCACGACACACTACACCTCAGTCATGCACGCCATTCCGCAGGGAGTTGGTGGGTTCTGCGATCTCAACTACAAACTACGGTTGGTTTAGGCTGGGGCAAACC
>CAZEIY010000235.1:0-6807 GCA_964512375.1 uncultured Rickettsiales bacterium
CGGTTGGGGCCAGCTGCGATGGAGGCCATGTTTCGTCGCTTTGGCTTCGGAAAACGGACAGGTGTCGATGTCTGGGGCGAGGAGGCGGGGATTCTCCATCCCTCCTCCGGTTGGTCACGGATTGGTTTTGCGAATCACTGCTTTGGGCAGGGCATGGCAGTCACTGGCATCCAACTGACGGCAGCATTTTCGGCGCTGGTCAATGGTGGGCGCCGGGTCCAGCCGCACATCATCGCCGAGGTGCGGGGACGGGATGGGGAGCTCATCGATGACCGGCGTCCCGATGCCCCAGGTGAGCAACTGGTCTCGGCGGAGGTCAGCGCGAAGATGCGCACCATGCTTGGTCTGGTGGTTGAGAAGGGGGGCACTGGTGTGCGGGCAGCACTCGATCAGTACACAGCAGGCGGCAAGACCGGCACTGCACAGAAGGTTAAGGATGGCCGCTACGCGCCGAACCTTTATGTCTCTTCGTTCATCGGATTTGCACCCCGTGACGATCCACGCATCGTTGTGCTGACCGTGATCGACGAGCCGACCAATAAGGGCTACCGACACTTCGGTGGTACCGCTGCAGGACCCGTCTTCAAGGAAGTCGCGACATACGCGCTTCAAGAGTTGGGTGTCGCGCCCGACAAGCAGTTGCCGAAGAAGGTGCTCGCTGAGCGCGCAGCTCGCCGCTTGCGGTCTGACGAGGCGAAGGCGGCCCAACAAGATCTCCCACGGCTGCCTGAGCTGGTCGCAGCGGAGGTCGGTGAAGGGGGCAAGGCGAGCGGCTGGCTGATGCCGGATCTGCGCGGACTGAGTCTGCGTGACGCGGCTCGGGTTCTTGTGCCTGCTGGCGCGCAGGTAGAACTGCAGGGCTCGGGGCTGGTCATTGAGCAACAGCCGGGGCCGGGTCAGTCGTTTTCCGAGGGTCAATTGGTGAGTCTTGCTCTCACAGTGGGTAGCAGGCCGGAGTCGCTGAGACAGTGATGTTGTCGTCCATTGAAGCGCGGCTGTCGTTGTTGTCCCGAAAGGGCCCGCAGGACGCGCAGTTGCTCGCGGCGACGGCGGACTCTAGAGCCGTGGAAGCGGGGAGCATCTTCGCTGCTATCGACGGCAGCGCTATGGACGGTCACCGCTTCATTCCCCAGGCGATTCAGCGCGGTGCTGGGGCGGTGCTGCTCAAGCGCTGGCCGGAGTCCTGGCCAGATGACGTGGTGGGGCTCCAGGTCGAAGATCCCCGCCGCTCCCTGGCTCTGGTCTCCTCGGCCCTGTGTGGTGATCCCGGGACCAAGATGCAGGTCATAGCCATCACGGGAACGAACGGAAAGACGACTACTGCTGCCATCTTGCGTTCGATCCTGCTCGCAGCGGGCAAGCGGGTCGGAATCCTGGGAACGACTGGAATCACCTGGACTGGAACGAACGGCGAGCTCAGCTTCGAGGCGACGCACACTACGCCCGAGGGGCCTGCACTCTATGGCTGGTTACGGCGAATGGCGGACGATGGAGTCGAGGTGGTCGCTCTCGAGTTGAGCTCCCATGCCCTCGAGCAGGGCCGAGCCGCCGGGTTGCAGCTGGACGTAGCCGCATGGAGCAATCTCGGACGAGACCACCTGGATTATCACGGTGATCTCGCCACCTATGAAGCGGCCAAGGCGCTCTTGTTGGAGGAGTGGCTGCCCAACTGGGGTAGCCCCGGCGCCTGCGCGGTCCTCAACATAGACGACGAGGTCGTGGCCAGCCATCGGAACGCCTGGTCGACGACACTCCGGGTATCGGCACGCTGCGACGCAGTGGCGGCGGGGCTGGCTGATCTGGCTCCTGTCAGTGAGCCACGCCTGGACCTACACGGCCTCTATGCTGACCTTGCTTATGGTGCGCAGCGCCTGCGTTTGAGGAGCTCCATGCTCGGCCGCCACAACCTGGCTAACTGCCTCCTGGCCGCGGGATGTGCCCTTGCCGCTGGTATCGATTCTGCCGCTATCGAGGAGGGTTGTGCTGCTACTCGAGGGGCTGCGGGTCGACTTGAGCGCATCGAACGAGACGACGGTCGGGGTCCCCTCGTGCTGGTGGACTATGCCCATTCGCCAGGTGCGATCACGGAGGCACTGCGAGCACTCTCCGCCTTGCAGCCTTCTCGAATTATTACGTTGTTTGGCTGCGGCGGTGATCGTGACCCCGGTAAGCGGCCGCTCATGGCTGAGGCAGCGGCTGCGGGCTCGGATCTGGTCATTCTTACCTCGGACAATCCTCGTGGAGAGAATCCTGAGGAGATCCTCGACGCCACCGAGCAGGGGCTCGCCGGTACCGGCACTCCCTATCAGCGCATCGTCGCGCGCGCCGCTGCTATCGTCGCTGCTATCAAGGAAGCGCGCGACGGCGAGGTGGTGCTCATCGCGGGCAAGGGGCACGAGCGTACTCAGGAGATCGCAGGTGTTCGTCATCCCTTTGATGACTGCGAGCATGCGCGCGTCGCGCTGGAGCAGTGGTCATGAGTGGGGCTGGACGCTACTCGCCGCCAGGCCGTCTGTCGGTAGAGGCGGTACTAGCAGCTACCCAGGGTTCGCTCCTGGCCGGCTCCCAGCAGGGCGAGTGGTCCCTGTGTACCGATACCCGCGAGCTCGGTGATGGCGCACTGTTTGTCGCCCTCATCGGCGAGCATCACGATGCTCACCGTTTTGTGCCGGCTGCCCTGTCCGAGCACGCGTGCGGCGCTCTCGTGGCTCGAGGTTCGGTAGATGCCCTGGAATTACCTGCGGCTCTTCGTGGCCCGGTGATTGCCGTTGACGACACACTGGTTGCCTTCGGCGACATCGCCTCCGCTTACCTCCAGCGCACCGCTCCGAAGGTGGCGGCGATCACGGGCTCTGTGGGCAAGACCACTACCCGGGCCATGCTCGCATCCATTCTCAGTCAGGGGAACGCAGGGCTACAGACCCGTGGCAACTTCAACAACCGCATCGGTTTGCCCCTCACTCTTCTCAGCTTGCGACCAGATGACAACTGGGTAGTGCTTGAGATGGGTATGTCCGAGCCCGGTGAGCTGCGTCTGCTCGCCGAGATAGCGCGCCCCAACGTGCGAGTGATCACCGAGGTCACCGCCGCTCATCTCGAGTTCTTCCCATCGGTCGAGGCTATCGCCGATGCGAAGGGCGAGCTCTTTGAGTCCGCTCGGGCTGGGGATGTCCTGGTGCTGCCCGCCGATAATCCTCTCTCAGATCGGTTCCCGCGGCCAGAGGGCAGCAGTGTAGTTCGATTTAGTCTGCGCGCGGACTCTGATGCTGAGGTGAAGGTGCTGCACATTGAGGATCGGGGTATCACTGGAAGTCGAGTCCGCGCTCTGGTTCACGGTCGCTCGGTGGAGCTTGAGGTTCCTCTTGCTGGGCGGCACCAGGTGCACAATGCGCTCGCCGCCGCCGCCGCCGCCCATGCGATGGACGCCTCGCTATCGGACATCGCTGCTGGGATCAGCCAGGTGGAGGTGCCCGGGCGGCGAATGAAGGTGAGCGAGGTCGGAGGCGTCACCGTGCTCGACGACGCCTACAACGCCAATCCGGCCTCTGTGGCGGCCGCCCTGCAGACGCTGGCCTCGCTGCCCACGACGGGGCGCCGCATCGCGGCACTGGGCGACATGCTCGAACTGGGTCCCACAGCCGATGCCCTGCACGCAGAGGCTGGCGCCAGGGCGGCCGCCCTCGGCCTCTGCGGAGCAGACGACCATGGCCCGGCACATGGGCTGGTAGTCCTCTGCCAGGCGTCCGTCCGGGCGCACGATCAGCAGGACCCTCTCTCCGTCGTCGAGGTGGGTCTGGACCTTCTGGTTGGCGCCGGTCCCCTCATGGCGCACGCGGTCAGAGCAGCTCGAACGGCTGGGATCAGCGCTGAGGCCGTGCTCGATTCACGGGGTGCAGGAGATGTCTTGCTCGCCCAGCTTCGACCTGGGGATCTGTTGCTCCTCAAGGGGTCCAGAGGAATGAAGATGGAGACTGCCCTTGAACCTCTCGTAGCTCGATCCGGAGGGACCTGAGAACCGCCATGCTGTATCACCTGTTGTACCCGCTGTCTGAGTCCGAATTTGCCTTCAACGTAGTCCGCTACATTTCCTTCAGATCGGCCGCTGCCCTCATGACGGCGTTGCTCATCTGTATCGTCTTTTATCCCGCCTTCATTCGATTCCTGCAGCGTCGTAAGTACGGACAGGAGATTCGCGAGATAGGTCCGGACCACCAGCAGAAGGCTGGCACTCCCACGATGGGGGGGCTGCTCATCATGTTTGCGGTGATCTCGTCGACTCTGCTCTGGGCGCGCTTGGACGAACCTCGTATCTGGATCGTCCTGGTCATCGCGGTGGGTTTCTGTGCGGTTGGCTTCATCGATGATTGGAGCAAGATCACTCAGAAGAGCAGCGCCGGGTTGAGCGGGCGGGTGCGGTTGCTTCTCGAGTTCTTGATCTCGGGCACGATTCTCTTTGTCGGCGTCAAGTGGTGGGGGCTGAGCACAACCCTGCCTGTGCCCTTCTTGAAGTCCGTCTCTGTTGACCTGGGCATGGCCTACGTCGTGTTCGCGTCCTTCCTGGTTGTCGGGACTGCCAACGCAGTGAACCTCACCGACGGACTTGATGGTCTGGCCATCGGTCCTGTCATGACCAGCGCGCTGACCTTTGGATTGCTCGCCTATCTCGCGGGCAACACGAAGTTCGCCGCTTACCTCTCGATCCCCTACGTGGCCGGAGCGGGTGAGCTCACCGTGATGACGGTGACGTTGGCTGGAGCTGGCATGGGTTTCCTCTGGTACAACGCCTTCCCGGCCTCGATCTTCATGGGAGATACGGGCTCTCTGCCCCTTGGTGGAATCATCGGTGCGCTGGCTGTGCTCACCCACAACGAGCTGTTACTCGCCATTGTTGGCGGTGTCTTCCTTGTCGAGGCGCTCAGCGTCATTATTCAGGTGGGCTCTTTCAAGACTACGGGCAAGCGTGTCTTTGCGATGGCACCCATTCACCACCATTTCGAGAAGCAGGGCTGGGAAGAACCCAAGATCATCGTCCGCTTCTGGATCATCTCCATCCTATTGGCGCTGTTCGCGCTGATGACCTTGAAGCTGCGCTGAGCGAAGCAGAGAGAAGAACATGCGTGCCCTACGAGAAGTCGACCCGGTAGTCCTCTCCTGCATCCTTGCGTTGCTCGCCATCGGCGTGGCGATGGTCTATTCGGCCGGAGCTATCTATGCCGCAGACGTGCACGGCAGCGACATGTACTACATCAAGCGTCATGGGGTGTTTGCCATAATTGGCCTCGTCACCCTGTCGGTGACCGCCGCGATTCCGTACCAGAAGTGGAGGCCGTGGACCTATCCGCTTCTCGGGCTGGTGACCTTGTTGCTCATTCTCACCCTGATCCCGGGGATCGGCGTGACGATGGGCGGTGCGACTCGCTGGTTGCCTCTCGGCCCCATCTTTCTGCAGCCCTCCGAGGTGGCGAAGCTAGCCGTCATTCTCTATCTCGCGTACTCCCTGGAGAAGAAGCAGAGTCACATTGGCACCTTCTCGGTCGGCATCCTTCCGCACCTGCTCTTCGTCGGCCTGGTGCTCTGCTTGATCTTGCTTGAGCCGGACTTCGGCACCACGATGACGCTGGCCGCGATCCTGTTCTTGATGATGTTTATCGCCGGCGTGAAGGTGCAGCACCTCGCGGGCCTTCTGGCCGTTGGCCTGCCCATAGCCTGGCTTGTGCTGACGGGGGCCGAGTACCGCCGCGCGCGCCTGGTCGCCTTCATGGACCCCTGGGCCCACAAGGCCGACAGCGGCTTCCAGTTGATTCAGAGTTGGCTGGCGTTTCGCGCGGGAGGAGTGTTTGGTGCGGGCATGGGGGAGAGCAGCCAGAAGCTGTTCTTCTTGCCAGCCGCGCACACGGACTTCATCTTCTCGGTGGTCGGAGAGGAGTTCGGTCTTGTCGGCTCGGCGCTGGTCATTGGCTTGTTTGGACTCCTCGTGTTTCGTGCGGCTTGGTGCTGCGAGGGAGCCCCCGATCTTTTCGGCAGGTTGCTCGGCATCGGCCTGACCTTGATGGTGGGCTTGCAGGCGGTCGTGAACATGGCTGTCGTGACCGGGTTGCTTCCGACCAAGGGCCTGACCTTGCCGCTGGTTTCCTACGGAGGCTCGTCCATGGTGCTGACGATGGCGCTGCTCGGTATCTTGTTGAACGTGACGGCGCAGTCGAGAAGGCGTACTGTTCTGGGCGATGTGCAGAGGTCCCCATTTCGTGTTCCTTCGGCTCGCAGGAGAGTACGGGCCGGTGCTGTGCCAGGCTGACCTGGCCGGGAGAGGACTGCGTGCCTGACGGACGACTCAAGGTGATGATTGCTGGCGGGGGCACCGGCGGTCACTTCTTCTCGGGCGTGGCGGTAGGCGAGGCCTTCCACGCTCGTTCTTCTGAGACCCAGATTGTTTATGTGGGTACTCGTCGCGGTATCGAGGCACGCGTCGGCCCAAAAGAGGGGCTCGATGTTCGATATATCGAGATTTCAGGAGTGCGGGGGCGAGGAGTCCTCGGGCGCATCCGAGCCCTTCTTCAGGTGCCGAAGGCGATGTTTCAATCCCTCATGCTGCTGCGTAGCGAGGACCCAGATGTCGTCATGGGAGTCGGTGGCTACGCTTCGGGTCCGGTGGTGTTAGCCGCCTGGTTGACCGGTCGCTGCACAGGAATAGTCGAGCAGAATTCCGTCGCCGGAACGACAAATCGTTTTCTGGGCCCTTTCGTGAAGCGCATCTTTGTTGCCTTCGAGGCGGCCTCTGTGTCTTTTCCCAGGGCCAAGGTCCACGTT
>CAZEIY010000236.1:0-6689 GCA_964512375.1 uncultured Rickettsiales bacterium
GAAGGGACTGTCAGGCTGAACCGCGACGCAGCGCACCGAAGGCTTCGTCTCCTTAAGGAATCGAGCGACCCCCATAAAGGTCCCTGAGGTACCCAGGGCAGCAACAAAATGCGTGATCTGCTCGCCTGTCTGCTGCCAGAGTTCAGGCCCCGTGGAGCCATAGTGCGCCCGCCAGTTCCAGTGGTTGTTGTACTGGTCTAGATAGCAGTATCGATCGGGATGGGCTGCTGCGAGCCGACGAGCCTCAAGTATTGCGCCATCACTACCCTCGAGAGGGTCCGTCTCGATGACCTGGGCACCATGCGCCCGCAGGATCGTCTTTCGCTCAGAACTGGCGTTCGCGGGTAGGCATAGACAGAGCCGATAGCCCAGAGAGGCCGCGATCATGGCATACGCGATGCCGGTGTTTCCCGAGGATGCATCCAGCAAGGTAACGCCCTCCCGAAGGAGTCCTCGACGGCGAGCATCGAGAATTATGGCCAGCGCAGCCCGCGCCTTGACCGAGCCGCTCAGGTTGAACGACTCCAACTTCAGGCTGATCTCAACACGAGCGCTGATACGTGGATAAGGAAGCCGCTGCAACGTCACCAACGGAGTGTCACCAACACATGACAGCAGCCCCTCCGCCCCAGCAAAGGGGCGCGAGCGGAGTATCGAAGTTGGCGTAGGTCTACTCATCACCGATCTCACATCCTGACAACCCGACGCTCAACTAGCTGCTGCCATCGGGCTCAGGTGCCCGGTCCATACCCGCGGAACCACCTTATCCTTCAGATAACGCACTGTCTCGAGCATGCCGTCGACTCCCGCCTCCCGCTCGACAGCTGAGCTGTAGTTGGTCGTTCCATTGATGTCGTAGACGTAGCGATTGCCATCTGCATCCTCAATAAACTCGATCCCTGCCTGATCGAGGCCAGCGCCGATGGTCAGCGAGATCAACTGGCGCACCAGGGGATCATCCGCTCGCAGGGGCGAGATGCTGAACTTAGGGGCGGCTTCGTCCTCGCCATCGATGGCGCACAGGGTTGGGGCCTTTGATGGCACCTGGCAGGCATCCGAGGGGCAGAGTTGGAAGCCGCCCTCGGTGTTGCTACGCATAGCAAAGAGAAAGCGCCCTCCGGCGATCTCTACCCGCGTGATGTAGGGCTCGGCTGCCTGGATGTACTCCTGCAAGATGATCTGACCATTTGGGCCGGGATCGAAGTCATCGGAATCGAGGTAGTCGGCCAACTGCTCTGCGGAATAGAAGAGCTGAATGCCCAGTCCCTTGCCACCCTGGTTGTGCTTGGTGATAAACGGGCCGTCAAAGCTGCGCGCCAGCTCGACCAGCGAGTCTCGGTCGTTGGCGAGCAGGGTGCGGGGAGAGCGAATGCCGTAGCGGCGCAGGGCGAGCTCCTGACGCAGCTTGCTGACCTCAAGCTCGAACGCGTGTGATCCGTTGAGCACCCAACGTCCCCAGCTCTCAAGCCAGGCCAGCACCTCACGCATCAAGGCCACCGACTCACCGTGCCCTCGAGTATGCGAAGAAGGACTCATTCGATTCCACCAGATGCCGGCCGGCGGCTCCTTGCCCGGATCGATCGAGCCCTTCCAGATGTGGTGTAGTTCGTACGGGAAGCCCTCGGCCTGAAGGGCCTTCTCGATGGGCGGGAGCCACGCCGGATTCTCATAGAGGACGTGGACGGTAGGGAGACTCTTGAATTGGGACATCGTGCCCTCCTGCGCTCGGCCCTGTTGCTGCCGATCCGGAACCACCTGAGCGGTGGAGATTGAAACTCTTGCTGTTTGCTATCGGGGGCCGGCGCTTCTTCGAGGCTCTTGCCTCGGGGCGGGCTCTGGGCCCGTTCAGCGCCGGCTAGCTACAAACGCAGCAGCAGAGGGCACAACAACACGCGCAGCAGCACTCGGTGCTGCTGGAGAGGACGAGGCAGTCAGTCAACTGCGAAGGGACTCGTTGGCGCATTGGGTTCAAACATGATGGCACTGAAATCCCGAGCGTCAAGGGAATCGCCCGCTCAGACACCGATAATCATGCGTCCCATTGCCTCGATGCTGCTCGGCGAGTTCCCCTCAATCCGGTTGTTAACCAGGATGAATGCGTCCACATCGCGCTCGATAGCCCTACGTGCCATACGAACCACATCACGACGCATCTCGGGCTGCTCCCGTTGCAACCTGTCGTAGGGTGAGAATTGCTTCACCGCATCGGCGTAAGGCAAGCCCAGCGGTGTCAGAAGCCGGCTCACATAAAAATCCGCTTTCATACCACCGCCATCGGCTGCGGCACGCATCTGCTCGATGAGCGGTGGCATCTCAGTCCAGTGGTTGAAACAGTGAGTCGCTCCGTGCGCATTGAGTACAGCAAAGTAGTCAGCGCAGAGCAGTTGCTTCGTGCGAACTTCCGTTGCGTAGCGGAAGCCCCGGGGCAGGACCGACAAGAACGCATCCAGCTTCTCGATGAACTGATCGATGTCCTTCTGACTGCGTCCCTGTTTTTGAAACTGGAACACGAAGGGGCCGGTCTTCTCGCGAATACCGGGGCGGTCGAAGGCCGCCAGGAAGGCCTCCCGGAACAAGCTGGGATTCAGGTAGTCGGTATTGGTCTTGCCGGCAAGGTCCCCATAGCGACGGTGGCGCGCGAACCGGGGAATCGTGATCCTCTCCCAGACCTTGCTCACCCACTGGATGTGGTCGGACAACTGACTCGCGTAGCGATCGAGGGTCGAGTTGCGCGGCGGCCCATAGAAGGTGGAGTCCAGACCCACCGCACGGAACCACGGGTACTCGCCGTATTCTTCGAGGCAGCGCGCCTCGAAGTCCTTCTTACTGGAATACGACCGGCGATAGACCAGCCCCTTCCAACCAGGGTAGTTCCACGAACTGGTACCGAAGCGCACGTTTGCGGGCAGTCGCGCAGCAAGGCCTTTATCAGGTAACTCCGTCACGAAAGGAAGCCTACAGGGCCACCACCTCCCTCTCACGTCCGTTCGAGCAGAAAAGCACGCCTTGACCTGCTCGCAGGTCCCCATAATCTGAACTCAGCAAGTAATAGCTATCGCAATTGCTCCCATCACACTTCGGAACTTTCTTGTCTGAACAAATCTCTCAAGAGCAGCGCATCGACTGGTTCAATGTCCTGTTCGTCGCAGTGTTCCCGGTAATCACGATCATGGCAGCCCTCTGGTACGCCGTGGAGTTCGGCATCACCTGGCGCGAGGTCACCGCCTCCATCGTCCTCTGGGTATTCACGGGGCTGGGGATCACGGCAGGATATCACCGCCTCTTCTCGCACAAGGGCTACACCGCTCACCCCTCCGTACGCGCCATCCTCGCTGTGTTGGGTGGCGCAGCAGGCCAGAACAGCGCCATCGCCTGGTGCTCAGACCACCGCTTCCATCACTCAGATACTGACACCGAAGGCGACCCCTACGACGCAACCCGAGGTTTCTTCTACTCACACATGGGCTGGATCTTCTACAAGGGCCTGCGCGGCGACACCTACCAAAACGTCCCCGACTTACGCAAAGACCCCGTGCTGGTGTGGCAGCACGAGAACTGGCTCAGCATCTTGATCATCGCGAATCTCGCGTTCATCGCGATAGCAGGACTCCTGCTGGGCAACTGGCTGGGCATGGCGATCATCGCCGGCATGCTGCGCCTTGTTGTGGTGCAGCACTTCACGTTCTGCATCAACTCCCTTGCCCACATATGGGGTAGCCAGCCCTACGCACGGGACACCACCAGCCGAGACAACTGGGCGCTCTCGCTCATCACCCTGGGCGAGGGCTATCACAACTACCATCACTCCTTTGAGTGGGACTACCGCAACGGTCCGCGCTGGTACAACTGGGACCCGACCAAGTGGCTTATCTGGAGCCTATCCAAGGTCCGGCTGGCCAGCTCCCTTCGTAGGGTTCCCCTCGACGTAGTCCTGCAAACACGCTTTGACCAGGGTCGCAGCGGCTTCATCGAGCGACTCGGTGAGTGGAGCGAGGCGAAGGCCGGGGAATGGCGCGCACTCCGAGCCGACAAACGCGAACAGATCAGCAACCGCCGTGAAGAATTCATCGAGGGGCTCCGGAAGGGCCAGATTGCGTTGCGCGATCAGTTGCTCTCGGCCGAGGCAACCCTGGAGTTGGAGTTGCAGGAGCTCAAGGCCCTGCGGCAGGCGATGGCCGATGCGTTGCGACGACTCGCAGCGGAGACCTCCAAGGAAGTTCGCCTGGCCCTTGAGCACGAGCTCAAGCTCCTGCACCGTGCCCTGCGCGATGCTCAGCGGGCAGCCCGCTCATCGCTCAAGACCTGGGAGTTGCTGCTCGTCGAATACGGCCGCGGCATCCGACACGTTCCAGCGCCTGCCTGAGTTCGTTTCCCCCGTCAGACGCGGCCACTTCCAGATCGACGCGTGTTACGGCGAGTTTCTCGTCTGGATTCTACGAATGTTCAGGTGAGGTTGACTTCGACTAACTGGGTTCGATAATCAAAGGGCCAACAGTCACATGGGGCTGTGTTGACTGGCACAGGTCGGCACGATTCGACTGTCGAAATTGCCTCGTGCTGTGCTTGCTGAAAAGCCCGTGTTTGAATTGACCGGGTGCCTGCGTGTGCACCCAATGGCGCCCCCGAAAGAGTGTAATGTTCAGGATTCAATCCCTCATTCTCATGATGCTCTCTCTGGCCTTTCTCGGCCTGGTCGGGTGCAAAGGCCAGGGTGCCGCAGAGGGCAGCAGCGCCGGACAGGTCGCATTCTCTGCATGTGTGGCCTGCCACAAGGCCGATGGTTCCGGCAATGAAGAACTCGGTGCACCGCGCATTGCTGGCCTACAGGCCTGGTACGTAAAGGAGCAGCTCAGTAAGTTCCGTGATGGACGCCGTGGCGCTCATCCCGATGATGCTCCCGGCCTGCGAATGCGTCCCATGTCGCGTGCGCTCAGTGGCGATGCCGAGGTAGACGCGGTCTCCGATTACGTTGCCTCCCTGCCCAAGGCCAAGCCTTCAGCCACCTTGACCGGTGGTGATGCGGCAAAGGGGGCTGCCACCTATGCCATTTGTACGGCCTGCCATGGCCCGGATGGTGCGGGCAACGAAGCGCTGGGTTCACCTTCTCTGACAGCTGCTAATGACTGGTACCTGCAGACCCAACTCAATAACTTCAAATCGGGCCTTCGTGGTGCCACCGTCGGTGACCTGCGAGGGGCCCAGATGGCTCCCATGGCCATGACCCTGGCTGATGATCAGGCCATCCTCGACGTCCTCGCGCACATCCACACTCTGGGCAACTGAGAGAGAACCCATGACTGACCCTGAAGCCAATATCGCTGACGTTGTCGCCAACAAGTCCTTTCTCATCACGATGGTAGGCGCGGCGCTCTTTATCGCCTCTGCATTCATCTTTGTCATTCTCTAGAGCCGGACTACGACATGATTGAACAGTACGTCGCGTCCCTGTCGAGCTACTCAGCTGACATCGACTTCGTAATCATCCTCATCGCCGTGCTGGTCGGGTTCTGGCTGCTACTCGCCGAGGGGATCTTCTTCGGGTTCATCTTGAAGTACCGAGCAAAGGACGGCGTCAAGGCCGACTACATCACCGGCGAAGAGAAGGAATACACCCGGCCGATCACGTGGGCACACTCCCTGGTCCTTATCTGCGACATCGCCATCGTCTACTTTGCCGTCTTGATCTGGATCGACGTCAAGCAGAACCTGCCTGAGGCTGACGCCACCGTGAATGTTATCGGCCAGCAATGGGCCTGGACCTTCGAGCACCCCGGACCCGATGGGCAGATCGACACCGAAGACGACATTCGTCTGGTAGATGAGCTGCACCTCGAGGTCGGAAAGACCTACCACTTCAAGCTCACCTCCAAGGACGTCATTCACAGCTTCTCAGTTCCCGTGTTTCGCCTTAAGCAGGATGCTATCCCTGGTAGGACCATTACAGGATGGTTCAAGGCCACGGGAACGGGAGCGCACGACATCCAGTGCGCCGAGATCTGCGGCATCGGCCACGGCATGATGGGTGCACGAGTGCTCATTGAGGACGCCGAGACCCACGCGGCCTGGGTGCAGTCCCATTCCACGCCCATGTTGGCGGACAACACGCCCGAGCAGGGCAACACCGGCGAGGACCGATAATGTCTGAGGCAGGCACCCAAGAGGTCCACGAGGCTGCACACGAGAGCCACCACGGTGATGCTCACCACGACGACCACCACCATGAGCAGAGCTTCTTCATGAAGTACCTGTGGTCTACGGACCACAAGATGATCGCCATGCAGTACATGTTTACCGGCATGTTCATGGCGCTGATCGGCGGCTTCTTCGCCTACGCGTTTCGTGTGCAGCTCGCCTGGCCCGGTGCCCATGTCCCCGGCTTCGGCACGGTCACCGCAGGCGAGTACAACTCGTTGGTAACCAACCACGGCACCATCATGATCTTCTGGGTCGCGATGCCGGTTCTCATCGCTGCCTTTGGTAACTACTTGATCCCGCTGATGATCGGCTGCGACGACATGGTCTTTCCGAGGATCAACCGGCTCTCGTACCAGATCTTTTTGCTGAGCGCGATTGTGCTCATCATCAGCTTCCTGGTTCCCGGCGGCGGCTTTGGCGGCGCCTGGACGGCTTACCCACCGCTGTCCTCGACCGCCGAGTACAGCCTGACCCCCCTGGGCTCGACCTTGTGG